>NZ_JAAQOK010000005.1:0-130876 GCF_011683705.1 Enterobacter sp. 725m/11
AGATGTGTATAAGAGACAGTATATATTATTTATTTTCTTTGTCATTTATTTGATTATTAAATATTAACCAAAAGTGCTGAATAAATCTGGTGAACTCGTCTTCATAGTAAAATTGCTTTTTTATTTACAGGAAGGAAAAGGAAATTCTTTATGAGTAACGAACTCACTAATTACCGGAGCGTAATTCATGGGTTACCGTACCGATAATTATGGTCGGGGGCAGGCGCTTGAGAATGATAAAACGACTACCGGTGCCAGGTGTATTGCGTCTATAACGGACAGCACCGAATTTGGCCGCAGGATACTCAGGGTAGGTGATAAAACCACACCCTGTCCCAAATGCGGGAAACAGGGCGTCATTGTATCAGGTGAAGAACGCGTGACATTTCACGGGGTGCCCGCAGCCGTTCACGGTTCAAAAGTACACTGTGATTGCCCGCCGGGTTCGAACCGGGTGATTGCTCCGGCAGGTCAGTGGCTGGGACGGGGACGGGACCCGGTTGAGGTTGCCAGGGAAGAACACGCTGCCAGGCTGGTTGCAGAAAAGCAAGCCGAAGAAAAACGCAGAGAGGAAGAAAGGGAGCGTAACCGGGTATTCGCAAAATCCTGCCTGCGCGGTGAGGGGTGTAATGATGCCGGTGACCAGCGCGAGCCTCACACCAATTTTGCTGATATGGCTTTTTTTCAGGCCATGCCCGCCAGCGACCCTGCAACCGATTCAGACACCCCGCAGCACGCACAGACCGCAAAAAAGAAAAAGCCAGAGGATATCCCCAAACCGAAGAAGCGCAGCACCCTTTATCGCTGGTGGAACGGTAACCATGAGGAGATGGATTATCAGGCCGCCGTTGCTGCCGCAGCTGCAGCTTCACGTGCACAGACGGCCACGGCAGGCGCAAGCCTGCTGGAGCTGATAAGCGGCAGGGCGCTGACATATGGCACCTGGGCGGTACGTGGTGCCGCCGGGCTGGGTGAGACAGCCGCCGCCGGAGCGGGTGCATCCGTGGCCGGGCTGCTGGTGGGAATGATGCCCGGCAGGCTGAACGACGGCGAACAGGATTTTATCGACCGTATGCGTCTGGAGCAGATGCGTGAAGCCCCGAGCCGGGTGCGCTATACGTGGGAGAATGACAGCAGCGGGAACGCGGTCCCGAGTGGCTGGCACACGCCACCCGGCCGGGACAGTGTTCGCGTCAGAAAAATGGAGTATGACAGCAGCGCGCAGGCGTACACGTTCACCACGGAGGAAGAACCGCACATAACCATAATCTGGACGCCTGACCGGACGGGCGAAGAAAAACCGTGGAATACAGGCAACCAGGCGCGGCCGGTGCTGCCGAACCCGGTGGTTGTTGACCCGCTGCCGGATTACACCGGCATAACGGCGACCACCAGCCCGGCGCCAGAGGAAAAAAGTTTCGCGGATTACATTCTGATCCTGCCGTTCCCTGACCTGCCACCGATTTATATTTACCTGAGCAAACCGCCGGTGGAGTTTCTGGAAGTCGAGCTATACAGTGACTTTAAACGCCGTTCGCGGCAGGGGATTTACGAGGCCGATCACATGCCGTCTGCTGCGGCTGCTCGTGCCTACTTGAGGCAAAAATATCCGAAGCTCGACACTAAGCAATTAGATCGAATGGCAGAAGATGTCGCTGCGATTGTTGTTCCCAAAGACGTGCATCAAAAATTAAGTGAGACATACGGTGGTCGTAATAAACCAGCACAAATTGAGCAGGATTCTCAGAATCTGCGGGCAGCAGCGGATCGCAATCTGGATGCCGTTAAGCCTGCACTAAAAGAACATGGGGCAACCGAATCTCAGATAGAAGCGGCAAGGGTGAAAATGCATAGGCTGAACAATGAAATGGGGCTGTATAAATGACGGTGAATATTAACGCTTTAATTGACGGAATAGGAAAGACCTATCAAGAATTGTTTGATGAAGGGTTAATTCCTTATAAAACGAAACCAACTGGTTATCCTGGAGATCCTGATTTAACACTGGATATGGCAAGAGAGGGGGTTCATCTCACATTCAAAAGAGAGGGGCGTCTGTTATGGTCCGTTATCCTCAGTCTTCAACATGATAATGTTAATAGATGGAGCTTCCCAAACGAATTACCATCCCCCCTTAAAAATACTATGTCGCGAACCTGGACACATGAAACTCTGGGGGAGCCGGAGAGAAGTTCTCCCCCTGAGGTCATCATGAAAAGAGCTTTTGGCTGGACAGATATTTTCACAGTTAGTGGGCGATCTGTTCCGATGAGTATGCAGGTAAATTATGATATAGCGGATATGGTTTCTTCTGTTGTGTTTCTTCCTACCTCAGAGCTTCGCTGGTAATGCTTAAAACAAGCCCCGAAAGGGGCTTTTTTGTGTTCGTTTTTTTCTGCGAATTCGCAAAAAAACAGCCAGGAAAACTGCGAATTCGAAATTTTTGGTTTAATGATTTCGTGAATTATCATGATGCTTCGATCGTCTTCGATCCTGCATAGGATATGGATCTGGCGGGGGTTTTGGCAGGACAAGGGCCGGAAAATTTGGAGATACGCCTTACCCCATGAGCTGTTAAGAAATGCTAAGGTTTTTGGGGCACACACTGCCGGAAGCTAACCTGTGAGGCATTCAGGTTTATACAGGAGGGGGAATGGATAAGGCGCTGAAACGTCATCTTCAGGAACTGCGCAGGGAGGTCCGGGCCTTTCATCTTTCGCAACTGGATAAAAAGGCGCAGCATGATGCTTTACGCGAGGCTTACTTTTCAGTTCCGCCCAGATTCAGGGCACAGCCAGAGCTCTGCCTTTACGAGTGGGAGCCGCGGCCAGAGCATTTGCGGTATATTCCATGCGGAGCCACCACCCGCGCCGGAACACCCTGCAAAATGACCGTATTATACCGTGGCGGGCGCTGTAAGCTGCACGGCGGTATGAGTACCGGGGCAAAGACAAAGGCCGGGCGAAAGCGTCAGCGTGATGGGTTCCGCGCGTGGCAGGAGCGACAGCGAGCCAGCAAGGCTGGCCGTAAGCGCACCCGGACATATATCAGTGACGTTACGGGGATTAATGGCGCGACACTGGCCGAAATTAGCGCCAGCGCAACGGAGAGACCATTAAAGACAGTCAGCGGTATTGCGTTGCACTTCACAGGAGAGCGCCTCACAGCTGCGCTGTTGAGCGGTCAGAGCGTTCCAGTGCAGTTGACGACCACCAGCCCAAAGTATGGCGGCGTTCGCTGGTGGTATGTATGCCCGACAAAGCATCACTGTATGTTTCGGGTACTTCATTGATCTGCCGCCAGTGTGCAGGGCTGCATTACGCCAGCCATAGCAAATAGCATTTTCTTCCACAGAATAAATCACTGAAAAATGACCCTGGCTCACAGGGCATATAACACAATATCCTGATAAAAATTGTGGTTTATGCTGTTTGCTCCACCAGCTAGGATCCTTACCGATGAAACTTACCCACCATGAACTCTCCGCCCTCGATGCCATGATGTATGAGCACCGGCAAAAGCACTTAAACCAGAGCAGGGAGCGCCTGCAGTTAATGGAGAACTTATGGGCAGAGTGCATGCTCAGGCAACTTAACTCCTGGAAAGATGGGGAGTGAACCAACTTTACGGGGCTGAACCAACCCCATTTTACCGTATGTTGGTTCGCATAAATCCAGTGCTGGCGCGGCTTACAGAGCCGTGAACCAACTGAGCCGACTGAACCGACGTTTTTCTGTGTCTATATATACATTTTTTTTTGCTTCTATGAGTCACCGGCACGATCTCAGGGACTAAGGCCTAGAAATGGGTTCGGTACACTGAATAAAACAAAAACAATTTCAACGATAGGTATAAACAATTACCACAACCTATATGTTTAAACTCTTGTTTAAACAGCAACATCTAGTGTTTGCTCGTGTTTTTAAGCACACTATAGGGCTCGCTTGCCTGACATGTCAGATTGACATAAAGCCTACGTAGTGTAGATTTTGCTTTAACCGAGCCCGATCCCCTGTTTCTCCTTAACGTAAGTTTTGTGAGTCTCACGGTCGGGCCTTTTATTATCTCATCCCCCAAGACTGCAATGATTGCTGCCAAACCACACAAGGAATACGATCAACAGCTCGCCCTCTTGTTAGATCGCGGCATGGTGATCAGAGACAGTGAACGGGCCATGAGAAAGCTATCTCAGGTCGGTTATTATCGACTATCCGGCTTCTGGTATACCTCCCGTATTTTACGCGCAAATGATGAAGGGCTTTCCTTCCGTAGTGATGACTTCCTTGAAGGAACTTCTTTTGAGCAGGCATACGATCTTTATCTTTTCGATAAAAAGCTTCGGCTATTGATGATCGACGCGCTTGAGCGAATTGAAATACACGTTCGCTCCGTGATCGCTCATGAAGTAGGGCGCAATGACCCTCTGGCGTATCGCAATAATGCGTACATAAACCAGCGTTACCTTAAAGATGGCCAACCCAGCACTTATGATAAATGGCTGAATAAACTTGACCAGAAAATCAAAGACAGCAGGGATGAATGCATTATCTGGCATATAAGACAGCAAAAAGAGATCCCCTTTTGGGTTGCCGTAGAAACATGGGATTTCGGGCAAATGTCAAAATACTACGCCATGCTTAACGGTGGGATGCAGGCAAAAATCATCAGACGACTGCAGATTGATAACAAACAAACACTTTCAAAATGGCTCCAGTGCCTCAACCTACTACGTAACCGTTGTGCTCACCATTCAAGGATTTGGAACAGAAAGCATCCGGCTGTACCGATTCCTCAAAACGAATTTTTTAATGCTCTTCGCATTGAGGGCGGAACGAATGAGCGCCTCTACAGCGTGATTTGCATTATCTGGTATTTAGTTCGAATGATTGGCCCCAGTTCAACCTGGCTTAGACAAGTTGCAGATCTTTTCGAAACAAAACCCAATATGCCAGGTTGTTCATTCACTTCTATGGGGGTGCCGAGAGGCGGTTTTCCCCGGGCCCGATTTGGTGATGCTTTGGGGTTTGTACAGGCTGATAACGAACTTCTTCACCAGGACACTGAGGGAGCGTAAGTGTGCTTAATCGCACATTCCCCTCGCTTTCCACTTAATAACTGCCGAATCAAGCACGCGCCAACCATTCTGCATGCGCCCCACCAGCGCTAAGCACAAGCAATCAAATAGCCATCAAACAAAACCTGCATGGCAGGGGGGGGGGCAGATCCATCTCTGAGCCTTTCATTTTGCGGCACGGCCCGCTTCATCAAATTTTTATACCCGCGAAAATAAAAAATTGGGATGCGATGATGTGAACGTTCATAAATTAACCATAAATCACTATGGTTACCGTTTGAAAGTATCCCCGAAGTATCCCCTGAAAAACAAAGGGCCAGCGCATTTAGCGCCAGCCCTTGCGGTGTCTGGTGGCCCCTGCTGGACTTGAACCAGCGACCAAGCGATTATGAGTCCCAAACTTAAGTCTTATAAAACAATAAGTTATTTCAATTTCAACGCCTTGCGCAGTCGAATAGTGGGGAATATGAAAGCATAGTGAATAGGTTTGCTGCCATTTTGCTGCCATCAAATGAGATTTAAGGGGTTGTACTCCACTGCTTCTGTCAGATGGTCTGGGGCAAAATGAGCATAGCGCATCGTCACCTTAATATCAGTGTGTCCAAGGATACGCTGCAGTACAAGAATGTTGCCCCCACGCATCATAAAGTGGCTTGCAAATGTGTGCCGTAGAACGTGTGACAACTGCCCGTCAGGTAGTTCGATCCCCGCTCGTGTAATTGCCCCACGAAACGCAGAATAGCACCCTGTAAAGATTGGCTTTGAAGTTCTCACTTTTGGGAGTATTTCGTAAAGTTCATCACTTATTGGAACGGCGCGGTTTTTCTTGCCCTTGGTTTTGATATAGGTGATTTTTCCGGGGCTGATTTGCTTGCCTGTCAGTGATTCTGCCTCGCCCCATCGTGCGCCGGTTGCAAGGCATATCTTTACTATAGTTACTAAATCTTCCGCCTTGCTTTTCTCGCACTCAGCTAGAAGCTGCTTAACTTCTTCAACTGTCAGCCAGGCCAGTTCTGCCTCATCAATTTTAAATTCCCTTACGTTTTCGAGTGGGTTGGGGGCGCTCCAGTCGTCCAGTCTTTTCAGCTCGTTGAACATAGCACGAAAGTACGCCAGCTCAAGATTGACAGTACGGGGGGTTACTGCCTTTACCCGATCAGAGCGTGTAATCTTCCCGCTTAAACGTTGTTCGCGGTAAGTTGAAAAAAGCTTGGCGTTAAATTCAGTAGCGAGAGGATTCCCCATTGAAAAACAGGCAAATTCCATTGCGCCCTTACGCTTGAGGCCGTCAGAGAGTGTGACGCCGTGAGCATTGAACCACGTTTCAACAAGGTCAGTAACGCGCCGCTTGTCTGCTTTCTCACCTAACCAGGGCTTATCCTGTGTTTGTTCTTTTATGTGGCGCTCAAATGCTAAAGCTTCACCTTTCGTGGAAAACTGGCGGCGAATGCGCCGACCGTCTCTGCCATTTGGGAAAACCTGCACTTGCCACTTGCCGGAGGAAATTTTATTAACTGCCATTATTGTCCGCGCGATTCCTGAATGCTTTGCTTCTGGCTGTAACCAATATGCAGATAATTACCACATAAATATGCTGTGCTATGGGTGATATGAGCAATGCAATGAAAAATAGAAGTATGAGAAAAGCAGCACCCAAACATAGGGATAAGAAACTGAGGATGGGACCCTTTTTATTTTCTATTGATGTAATATGTACAAGGTATAATCCACTAAAAAAAATGATTAAAAGTTCAATAAAAGTAATCATTAGTCACTCCATAAACTCTGTTTTTCCTATTACTTTTCCAAGCACCTTTACATCAGATGCATTACATTCAAATGAAGCTTTTCCGTTCTCAATTCGGATGCGACCGGCAGGCAATCGGTACATTTCGCGGATACTGATAACGCCATCCATTTCAGTTAACCAATACCCATCTACAAGCTCGCCTGCGAAATCATCGACTATCCAGATCACACCATCGAGGCCAACAAGGCGGGGCGCTGTTGTCCCTGTTGGGATTAGTTCCGGTGCAATATCAATCTGCTTTTTATTTTTTATCACCCCATTATGGATGGATAGGTAACTCAATTGGGTTGCTTTGGGGGCTTGGAGTGTCTCATCTCGGTTTTCAATATGTGTTCTCACACTGGGGGCTTCGCCGCGACCAAAAACTAACCAATCTAAAGACGCGCCAGTTTCCATGGCGCATATCAAAACCCAATCTGCAGGGAAATTACCACGTGTAACCCTATTAGCCATGGTGCTTTGTGACACATCAAGATGCCTGCATAACGCCTGTCGGGAGGTAAAACCATAAGCTGCGCAAATACGTTCTATAGGGTCTTTGCCGCCTTGGGGTAACTGGATGGATTTACGATTAGTGAAATCTTGTTGTTGACCTTTCCAATTTTGGATCATAGTATTTACGCAAAGTGAGTTGTTGTCGAATAGTGTTGAACGCTCCCGAATAGTGTAGAGAACGTCACAACTGAGGAATAATGCATCATGAATCGTAATTTTTCAATGCGCCCCAGCATCAACCTTGTGGTATCTGAGCCATTCATCACATTGGATGAGTTCTGTCGCCGCACTGGTTACAAGCCTAGCTATGCCCGTCAGATGATCCGCGAAAATCGCCTGCCCATCAGAAAAAAAGCCGGAGTTAATAGCCTTATCGAAATCAACATGTTCGCGTTGACGATGGAAGCGGCACAAGGCTGCGAAGTCACAATGCAAGCCTGATAGTTCCATTTTGGGATAGAAAAGGATTTACATCATGTTTGATTATAAGATTTCCAAACATCCGCATTTTGATGAAGCCTGCCGGGCTTTCGCATTACGTCACAACATGGCGAAGCTGGCAGAACGTGCGGGAATGAACGTCCAGACGCTGCGTAACAAATTGAACCCGGAGCAACCGCATCAACTCACGCCGTCAGAGATCTGGCTGCTTACCGATCTTACTGAGGACTCCACGTTGGTTGACGGCTTTCTGGCTCAGATTCACTGCCTGCCATGTGTACCGATGAACGAAGTGGCAAAAGAGAAGCTGCCGCATTACGTCATGAGCGCTACTGCTGAAATCGGACGTGTTGCTGCCGGTGCTGTATCTGGTGACGTGAAAACAACAGCAGGCCGCCGGGATGTTATCAGCAGCATTAACTCCGTTATGCGTCTTATGTCACTGGCTGCTATCTCCATGCAGGCTCGTTTGCAGGCTAATCCGGCGATGGCAAATGCGGTAGATACCGTGACGGGCCTCGGCGCTTCGTTCGGTCTGATCTGAGGTGGTTATGCTGGCTAAAGAACCCTCTTTCGCGTCACTTCTCATAAAGCAAAGCCCGGCAATGCACTACGGTCACGGCTGGATCATGGGCAAGGATGGCAAACGCTGGCACCCGTGCCGCTCTCAGGATGAACTGCTGGCTGACCTGTCCACAACCAAGCAGGGGAAATCATGGCTATTGAAGGCGCTGCGGCAACTGTTCCACTAAGCCCCGGTAAAAGACTGGAGGCATTGAATCATATTGCGGAATTGAGGGCTAAAGTGTTTGGTCTGAATATTGAGCCGGAGCTTGAAAGGTTTATTAATGATATGCGCGATCCACGCGACGTAAATAATAAACAGAATGAACGGGCACTGGCAGCCATTTTTTATATGGCAAAAATTCCGGCAGAACGTCACGGCGTCAATATTAGTGATCTGACTACTGACGAAAAGCGGGAACTGGTGAAAGCAATGAATCATTTTCGTGCAGTGGTGAGCTTATTTCCCAAACGGCTAACCATGCCGAATTAATCCACAAAAGAAATTAATGGCGTAAACCCGCCGGGCTTCTTATTGCCCAAATTCAGGAGAAACAACTATGCGAAATATTGAAACCCGTACCACTAAAACAGGACCAGATGATGCTGGACTCAACCTGCTGCTGACTGAGGCACGCAAAGAAGAACGCCAGGGACGCGCAGATGTGATGGCTGCGCGTCTGGATTCTTTAGCTGCCCGTATCGTGTCACGTCAGCTTAACCACACGGAAGCGGCTGAGCTGCTGCGTCAGGAAGCGGTGAAGATTCAGAACGAAGCGCAGGAGATCCACTGATGGCTGATTCAATGGACCTTGTACAGCAGCGCGTTGAAGAAGAACGCCAGCGCCACATCCACACCGCCCGCAATAAAACGCCGGGCGTTTCCCGTGTTCTCTGCATTGATTGCGATGCGCCGATCCCGCCAGCTCGCCGCCGCGCCATTCCGGGCGTGCAGTGCTGCGTCACCTGTCAGGAAATTTCAGAGCTTAAAGGCAAACACTATAACGGAGGTGCGGTGTGAGTAATGACTTAGAAACTCTTAGCCAGCCGGTTAAGCATCCAGCTATCCGTTATCACGGCGGTAAATTCCGCCTTGCGTCATGGATTATCGAGCGTATGCCGGAGCATGTTTGTTACGTCGAACCTTTCGGGGGTGCAGCGGGCGTTTTGCTGCAAAAGCCGCGTAGCTACTCAGAAGTCTATAACGACCTCGACGGCGAAGTAGTGAACCTTTTCCGTGTGCTGCGTGACCCGGCAATGAATCAGCGACTGCAAGATGCTTGCTCGCTCACACCGTATTCACGCGATGAGTTTTGCGCGGCCCAGGAACAAACCGACGATCCGATTGAGCGTGCGCGCCGTATGGTTGTTCGTGCCTGCATGGGGTTCGGTTCGGCGGCAGGCATTGGCGGTAACTCAGGCTTCCGCAGCGACAGCAAACGCAAATACGCCACCGCCGCGCATCTGTGGGAGCGTTACCCAGGGAATCTGGCAGCGGTGTGTCAGCGCCTGCAGGGCGTAATCATTGAGAACAAAGACGCGCTGGCCATAATGCGCGCCCACGATGCTGATACCACTTTGCACTACATCGATCCGCCATATGTGCCGGAAACCCGCGTACAGGGCAACCGCTACTACAACCACGAAATGACCATTGAAGGACATGAACAGCTGTTGTCCGTCGCAAGGACGCTCAGCGGAATGGTGATGATTAGCGGCTACGAAAGCGAGCTATACAACGACATGCTGTGCGGATGGAAGAAAGAGACGAAGGGTTCCCGTATTAGTGCCGGACGCGGCACGAAGGTTCGCACCGAATGCCTGTGGATAAATGATCTGTGTATGAAAAATAAGGGGGTTGCATGAGTACCATCCTTAAATGGGCTGGCAATAAAACCGCCGTCATGCCGGAACTGATTAAGCACCTTCCTGCTGGCCCGCGACTGGTTGAACCTTTCGCGGGTTCATGCGCTGTAATGATGGCGACAGACTATCCTCATTATCTTGTCGCGGATATTAATCCAGACCTGATAAATCTTTATAAGCATATTGCATTTGACTGCGATAAATTCATTTCAAATGCAAAAGGATTCTTTGCCAGCACAAATAGCGCAGAGTCTTATTACAACATCCGTCAGGATTTTAATCATTCTGCTGAAACTACCGATTTCTGGAAGGCTGTATTTTTCCTTTATCTTAATCGCCATGGTTATCGTGGGTTGTGCCGCTATAACCTGAGCGGTCATTTTAATGTCCCTTACGGTAATTATAAAAATCCGTATTTTCCTGAAAAAGAAATACGCGCGTTTGCAGAGAAAGCACAACGCGCAACGTTTATCTGCGCCAGCTATAACGAAACACTGGCGCTGCTGCAGGCTGGTGATGTTGTTTATTGTGATCCGCCATACGATGGCACATTTAGCGGTTATCACACAGCCGGTTTTACAGAGGACGATCAGTATCATCTGGCGTCTATTCTTGAGCGCCGGTCATCAGAAGGTCATCCGGTTATCGTGTCCAACAGCGACACGTCCCTGACCCGTTCGCTTTATCGTAACTTTACCCGCCATCGTATCACTGCAAAGCGCAGCATGGGCGTGGCTGCGGGTGACGGTAAGTCCGCAGCGGAAATAATCGCCGTTTCAGGAGCTAACCGCTTTAACCGGGTTTATTCCACCCACGGGGATGTGTGCTCGGTTATTTTAGAGGCGCGGGCGTGACGGTAAGTAAGTTCGCGTCCCACAACGTAGTAACCACCGGCGGCTCGAATGAGACCGCCGTGGCCTTTCCATGGAATAATCCCAAACAAGCGGTTAACCCATATCTGGACCCGGCGGAAGTTGCGCCGGAGTCTGCGCTTTCAAACCTGATCGCTCTTTACGCTGCGGATAACGAGCAGGAGCAGCTGCGCCGTGAGGCGCTGAGCGATGAGGTCTGGGAACGCTATTTCTTCAATGAGTCCCGTGATCCTGTCCAGCGCGAAATGGAGCAGGACCGGCTGATTAGTCGTGCCAAAATGGCGCGCGAGCAGCAGTGTTTTAATCCCGATCTGGTCATTCTGGCTGACGTTAACGCCATGCCGTCCCATATCAGCAAGCCTCTGCTGGAGCGGATTAAATATTTCCATAGTCTGGGCAGAGCAAAAGCCTATTCCCGCTACCTGCGCGAAACGATCAGGCCGTGTCTTGAGCGGCTGGAGCGCGTGCGTGACAGTCAGGTGTCTGCCTCTTTCCGGTTCATGGCGAGCCATGACGGGCTGGAGGGGCTTCTGGTACTGCCTGAAATGAATCAGGATCAGGTTAAGCGCCTTTCCACGCTGGTTGCGGCACATATGAGCATGTGTCTCGATGCGGCCTGCGGTGATCTGTTTGTCAGCGATGATGTAAAACCAGAAGAAATCCGCCAGGCATGGGAAAGGGTTGCTGCAGAAGCCATGCGCCTTGAGGTCATCCCGCCAGCGTTTGAGCAGTTACGCCGCAAAAAGCACCGCCGCAAACCGGTGCCTTATGAACTGATCCCGGCGTCGCTGGCGCGTATGCTGTGCGCGGACTGGTGGTATCGAAAGTTGTGGCAGATGCGCTGCGAGTGGCGGGAGGAACAGCTGCGTGCCGTTTGCCTGGTCAACAAAAAAGCGTCCCCGTATGTCAGCTATGAAGCCGTGATCCACAAACGCGAGCAGCGCCGCAAATCGCTGGAGTTCTTCCGCTCGCATGAGCTGGTCAACGAAGACGGCGACACGCTGGACATGGAAGACGTGGTGAACGCCAGCAACAGCAACCCGGCACACCGCCGTAATGAAATGATGGCCTGCGTCAAAGGGCTGGAGCTGATTGCGGAAATGCGCGGAGACTGCGCAGTGTTCTATACCATCACCTGCCCGTCACGCTTCCACGCAACCCTCAACAACGGCAGACCTAATCCGAAGTGGACCAGCGCTACCGTCCGGCAGAGCAGTGACTATCTGGTTGATACGTTCGCCGCTTTCCGCAAGGCAATGCACAAGGCCGGGCTGCGCTGGTATGGCGTCCGCGTTGCAGAGCCACATCATGACGGCACCGTGCACTGGCATCTTCTGTGCTTCATGCGCAAAAAAGACCGCCGCTCCATCACTGCGATGCTGCGCAAGTTTGCCATTCGTGAAGACCGCGAGGAGCTGGGCACCAATACAGGGCCGCGCTTCAAGTCCGAGCTAATCAACCCGCGCAAGGGCACACCGACCAGCTATATCGCTAAATACATCAGCAAGAACATCGACGGGCGCGGGCTGGCTAAAGAAATCAGCAAAGAAACCGGCAGATCACTGCGTGACAGCGCCGAGCATGTCACCGCCTGGGCGTCACTGCACCGTGTCCAGCAGTTCCGTTTCTTTGGTATTCCGGGGCGTCAGGCATACCGCGAGCTGCGCTTACTGGCTGGTCAGGCGGCGAGAGTACAGGGTGAACGCAAAGCGGGCGCGCCGGTACTGGACAACCCGCGTCTGGATGCGGTACTGGCGGCTGCAGATGCGGGTTGCTTTGCCACCTACATCATGAAGCAGGGCGGTGTACTGGTTCCCCGCAAACATCACCTTGTCCGCACGGCATATGAGCTTAACGACGAACCGAGCGCCTACGGCGATCACGGTATTCGTATCTATGGCATCTGGTCCCCGATTGCAGAGGGCAAGATTTGCACGCACGCGGTGAAGTGGAAAAAGGTTCGTAAAGCCGTTGACGCTCAGGAGGCGACAGCCGACCAGGGCGCTTGCGCCCCTTGGACTCGTGGCAATAACTGTCCCCCTGTTGAAAATCTGAACAAATCAGGGGGTGATTTACCCGATATAAAAACCATGGATGAGAAGGAGCTGCAGGAATATCTCCACAGCATGGGCCAGAAGGAACGGCGGGAGCTGACAGCCAGGTTAAGGCTGGTAAAACCGAAGCGGAAAAAAGCATATAAACAGACTATTTCGGATCAGCAGCGCCTGCAGCTTGAGGCAGAACTGAGTTCCAGAGGGTTCGATGGTAGCGAGTCAGAGATTGACCTGCTTCTGCGCGGTGGCAGTATTCCGTCAGGTGCCGGGCTGCGTATTTTTTACCGCAACCACCGTCTGCAGGAAGATGACAAATGGCGTCAGTGGTACTGATGCCGCAGCTTTAACAATTCTTGCTCTTATTGATCCGCATCAGAGCGATCTAATTGACAGATAAAAAACGTTTTACATTCACCAAATTCCGCTATACTGTATTTATAACCAGTGGATATACATACAGTTATTGTGTGTCCGTAGTAGTGATAGGAGGGAAAATGCAGGATTATCTTTTGGAGTCGTTGAAACTCCAGCGCATTGATTTTTTTATCAAGCTTGTAGCGGCTAGTGAGTGCAGCGACGAAGAAAAGCGGCTGGCTATCCAGTGGGTTTCTGAGCTGACCGATGAGCTGATGGAGAAAATCAGAAATCATGAGTACAGCCGAGCCATGGGCGTTTCAAGTTAGAGGGGAATCTATATGCGCATTGAAATAATGATCGATAAAGAGCAGAAGATTAGCCAGGCTACACTGGACGCCCTTGAATCCGAGCTTTACCGTAATTTGCGCCCTCTGTATCCCAAAACAGCAATTCGTATCCGCAAGGGCAGCGCCAACGGCGTTGAGCTGAGCGGGTTAAAACTGGATGAAGATAAAAAGCTAGTGATGGAAATAATGCAGCAGGTCTGGGAGGACGACAGCTGGTTACATTAGCGAACGTTGCGGACGATAAAACTGGTTTTTACCGTCCGCGAGGTTGAACAACGAGCCACGCGAGGCGTTAGCGCTGTTGTGCATGACTATGCCGCATGAAATCGCATGATCGTTTGAGGATCGTTTTTGCTGAGGCCCGCCAGAACTGGCGGGCTTTTGCTTATGTCATGCAGGTGCATGAAAACCACTACACAAAGCGGGCAGGCGTGGCGGGGATACGAGCGCGCGCAACGGGGTGAAATGGTAAAAATCCGGCGCAATTTCCGGCACGCTGGCGGCTTCAATCGGTGAGGGTGAGGGAGTTGGCAGCAAAAAAGAAGCGCCCCGCAGAATGCTGCCGGGGCGCTGTGAGAGGTGGTCTTGTTGTCGCGGTGCGGTGGGTCAGTCGTTGCGCTTGTCTTCTGTCAGTCCCAGCGTGTACGGCTCAAAGCGGATCACTTCTTCGCCAAGCCAGTCGTTAAGCTCCTGCAGTCGCTTCTGCAACGGCATCAGCTCGTTGCGGACAAAGACGCGGCTGGCCTTTTCCACATCGCCAAAGCCGCCGGTATTGTTGGGAATGATGCCCATCATCTGCGGCGGTACGCGGTGCGCTGCCATCATGTCATCGCGGCTCACGTTCTTGATGTTCAGAAACTCATCCTTCGCCGCAACCTCCGATAACGGGATGATCTGGATACCGTCCTTTTTACCGTTGGGCGAATACATAAACAGGTTGCGGAAGTTGCCCGGCCCTTTGGCGCTTTTCATTGCCTGGCGGATATTGTTCACGTCCTCCTGATTCTGGGCTGCGTCGGTCATGTACATGATGAAACCCGCGTGGCTGCCGTTGATGTAATACTTCCGGCGGAAGAGCGTTGCGGACTCGTTGAGCAGGGTTGACGGAATGGCTGAGAGATAGCCGGGCAGCCCGTAAATCTCCTGGTTAATATCCGGCTCCAGCAGATGAAAGATGTTGCCCTGCGTAAATTCATAGGGCTGCGTGGTCAGGCCATACTGCACAAACCAGTAGGTGTCGAGGTCCACGCCGCGCCGTGTGTACTTCGCCAGCGCTGGCTCCAGCGAGAGAACGCCGCCGAGCCGGTTGGTGCGCTTTTCCAGATAGGCGTTACCGAACACCAGATAGTCCTGAACGAAACGGGCAAAAGCCTGCTGGCTGAGCAGGCGGTGCGGGATGTAGGTACTGCTGAGAATGTCACGCTTAACGGCAATCGGTGAGC
The DNA here is from genome assembly GCF_011683705.1 of Enterobacter sp. 725m/11. Taxonomy (NCBI): domain Bacteria; kingdom Pseudomonadati; phylum Pseudomonadota; class Gammaproteobacteria; order Enterobacterales; family Enterobacteriaceae; genus Enterobacter; species Enterobacter sp. 725m/11. The sequence continues at coordinate 15,323 of NZ_JAAQOK010000005.1, forward strand.
TGTGATGCACGGCGGCGCGATAGGTCCGCGCCAGTCCGTCAAAGCTTACCGGCGGCTCATACCAGCGGTCCATCTGCACGCATTCCACGTAGTCCAGTAATTCGCGTCGGTCTAACACCGGCACCGGGTCGCCAAAGCTGAATGCTTCCGCCGCAGCGCCGCCTGATTTAGCGTTGTGATCTACCGCTGCGCGGTTATTCTTGTTTTTACGTTTGCTCATGCCGCCTGCTCCTTGTCAGCCTGGGGCCATTCGCACATAAACAGCATTTTCCAGTCCTTTGCTGATAATTCTTTTTTCATGTCATTCAGCCATCCATCATCAAAAAGCGCGGCTCCGGTTGCGAGCGTTGCCCCGGATGCTGCAGCGTCATCAGCGGTAAAGGTCATGCAGGTAGTGCTGTTGCGGGCAATAAGCTTCTTGTATTCCTGCCATGCCTCCGGGTTGCGGCTTGGGGTGGTGTAGTAGGTAGCGTGATAGCGCGCGTGCATGGACAGGCTTTTGGCGAGCGCAATCATATTTTTTGGGGAGTCAGCCCAGGCATACTCTGACACGTAGACGTTTCCATGGAGCGCGGCGGCGAGACTTTCCGGCCCGATAAAATAAATGACCGCACCGTTTGGTAGTTCAAGATGCGCTTTACCTGATTTTATTTCCCCAAGATGCGTCCAGGCTGCGGCCTCACCTAAAAAAGCTGACATATAGTTTTTGACTGTCAGGGCTGATGCCGGATTGCAGCCCAGAAAAATCTGGTTGCGTCCGGTATGCAGTGCATCGTTCAGGACTTCGTAGGCAAAAAAGAAATCCGCGCCAGCCTGACGCATTTTTGTTAGCACGCGGTTTCTGCTGCGTGCGCCACTGTTCCATTCATGCTGGTAAGCAAAGAAAGGGCGATCTACAGGCAGGCTGGCGGTAGTCATGAGGTTAGTTGGGGTTGAGTGCATCAGAAAATCTCCACAATGTTGCTGGTATTGGCGGCTTCGCCCTGCAGCGGTTCGTTAAACAGTGCGTGCATCGTTGCCCAGGCCAAATCTGCGTGGCTGGCTTCTTCGCTGCGGCTGGCTTCGTAGGTAGGGCGGTTGCCGCTGGCGGTAGTGGCGCGGCGGATAGCCATAAAGGACTGCGCAATGTCGGTGTGCCCTGCGTCAAACTCCAGACGGCGGTGGCTGATAATGTCGTATGCCTTGAGCACCAGGGCGTTTTTGACGTTAGGGTTGTAGACAAACTCCCGCACGGCAGGAAAGAACGCTTTCACGTTCTCGTACACACCGTGACCGACGCCGGTTGAGTCGATGCCGATATAGGTCACGTTGTACTGCTGCGTCAGATTTTTAATGGCGTCAGCCTGGGCGCGGAAATCCATCCCGCGCCACTGGTGCCGCTCAAGAATGCGGAACTTGCCACCCGGCACGGCTGGCGGTGCCACCACCACGCACCCGGCGCTGTCACCGTTCTGCGTGCCTTTCGCCGGGTCGTATCCGATCCAGACTTCGCGCCAGCCAAACGGGCGCAGCGCCAGCGCCTGAAAATCGGACCAGACTTCCCAGCTGTCCACCATGCACGCCTGCAGCTCGCTGAGCGGGAACACTGACGCCAGATCGTCAATAAATTCGCACATCAGCAGGTTCTGGTATTCGTCCGGGCTGTACTCCATGCGCAGCTGGTCCAGGTCGAACAGATTACAACCGCCGCGCACCGCATCCTCCACGGTGACGATCTGGCGGTACTGTCCGTCCGGGCAGAGCACGCCGCGCGCGAGGTTGCTGTGGGTCAGGTCAATATCCACCTTGTCCGCTTTGGCGCGGCCCCGGTTGAACAGTGCGCCGGACCAGAACGGATAGGCGCTGTGGGTCAGGCTGGACGGCGTGGAGAAGTAGGTTTGTCGCCATTTCTTATGAATGGCCATACCGGAAGCAACCTTGCGCAGCTCCTGGAATTTCGGTATCCAGAAATATTCATCAAGGTACAGGTTGCCGTGGTAGCTCTGCGCCGTGCGGGCGTTGGTGCCGAGGAAGTACAGGCACGCGCCGTTGCTGAGCGTCATCGGGTCGCCTTTCAGCTCAACATCCACCTCTTTTGCAAAGTCGATGATGTACTGCTTAAAGACGTGCGCCTGCGCCTTACTGGCTGAGAGAAAAATCTGGTTGCGCCCTGTGGTGATGGCGTCAATCAGCGCCTCACGGGCAAAAAAGTATGTTGCCCCGATCTGGCGTGATTTAAGCAGGTTGCGAATGCGGTGTTTTACGCCTGCCTGCCACCAGTGGCGCTGATATTCAAACATGCCGTTACGGAAGATTTCTTCCAGCTTTTCGGTCTGTTCATCAGTGAAAACATTCTTTTCAGGCTGGCGGCGTGGCCCTTTGTTACGGTTGGCAACATTCGGGTTTAAGTCTGCTTCGTTCCCGCCATCGTTAAATTTGCCGATCCGGGCGTGGCGCTCTGACTGGCGCGCCAGCAGGTCAATTTCCTTGAAGTCTTTCCCTTCCTTCTGCTCCTTCATGATGAGCTGGCAGTAACGTGCGGCGGTGGTGAGCTGCATCTGATCCAGCGGCCCATAGTCGCCCCATTTGTCGCGCTTCTTCCAGCTGTGAACGGTTGCAACTTTCTCGCCCAGCATTTCAGCAATGCGGGCTACGCGGTATCCCTGAAAGTACAGCAGCATGGCCTGCCGACGGGGATCGAGGTCTGCGGGGGTCAGTGTCGTGTTCATGGCCCAAACATACGGCCTTGCCTGACGGCTTTCCCCGGCTGCGGTTTGTGTGGTTTACCGTACAGGTGCCGCGCGTTGTTTCACTCCCCCCATCACCGCAAACATAAGGCTCCAGTAAGTTATTTCTAACGGAGCATGGCTCATGACAGTGAAAGCAAAGCGTTTCCGTATCGGAGTGGAAGGTGCCACCACTGACGGGCGCGAAATCCAGCGTGAATGGCTGGTACAGATGGCTGCCAGCTACAACCCGACGGTCTATACCGCGCTGATTAACCTTGAGCACATCAAGTCTTATCTGCCGGACAGCACGTTTAACCGCTACGGCAGGGTGACGGGGCTGGTTGCAGAAGAAATCAAGGACGGGCCGCTGGCGGGCAAGATGGCGCTTTATGCCGATATCGAACCCACGGACGCCCTGGTGGAACTGGTGAAGAAAGGCCAGAAGCTTTTCACCTCCATGGAGGTCAGCACGAAGTTTGCCGACACCGGCAAAGCCTACCTTGTGGGGCTGGGTGCGACGGACGATCCGGCGAGCCTTGGCACCGAAATGCTGGCATTCAGCGCCAGCGCCGCGCATAACCCGCTGGCGAACCGTAAGCAGAACCCTGAAAACCTGTTTTCGGAAGCGGTTGAAACGCTGATCGAACTGGAAGAAGCCCAGGACGAAAAGCCGTCCCTCTTTGCCCGCGTCACCACGCTGTTCACCAAAAAAGAGCAGACCGATGAGGCGCGTTTCTCCGACGTGCATAAAGCCGTGGAACTGGTCGCCACCGAGCAGCAGAACCTGAGCGAGCGCACGGATAAATCCCTGACCGAACAGGACAAGCGCCTTTCTGAGCTGGAGTCCTCCCTGCAGGAACAGCAGGCCGCCTTTGCCGAACTTGAGCAGAAGCTGAGCAGCGAAGACAGCCGTAAAGACTACCGCCAGCGCGCGCCGGGCGGTGACGCACCGGCAGGCACCCTGACCAATTGCTGATGGAGCATAAAACCCGATGAAAAAGAAAACCCGCTTTGCCTTTAACGCTTACCTGCAGCAGCTGGCGCGCCTGAACGGTGTGGAGGTGGAAGAACTCTCCAGTAAGTTCACTGTAGAGCCGTCCGTGCAGCAGACGCTGGAAGACCAGATCCAGCAGTCCGCCGCTTTCCTGACGCTGATTAACATCACGCCGGTCACTGAGCAGTCCGGGCAGTTGCTGGGGCTGGGTGTTGGCAGCACCATTGCCGGAACCACCGATACCACCACCAAAGAGCGCGAGCCTACCGATCCGACGTTGATGGAAGACGTGGAATACAAATGCGAGCAGACCAATTTTGATACGGTACTGACCTACGCAAAACTGGACCTGTGGGCGAAATTCCAGGACTTCCAGGTGCGTATCCGCAACGCCATCGTCAAGCGTCAGGCGCTGGACCGCATCATGATCGGCTTTAACGGCGTGAAGCGCGCCAAAACCTCCAATCGTGCTGAAAACCCGCTGCTGCAGGACGTCAATAAAGGCTGGCTGCAGAAAATCCGCGAAGAGGCGCCGGATCACGTCATGGGCAGCACAACAAAAGACGGCGCAACAACTGCAGGCGCGGTCAAGGTGGGTAAGGGCGGCGACTATGCCAACCTGGACGCCGTGGTGATGGATGCCGTCAATGAGCTGATCGACGCGGTTTATCAGGATGATGACGATCTGGTTGTCGTCTGCGGACGTGAACTGCTGTCTGACAAGTATTTCCCGCTGGTCAACAAAGAGCAGGACAACAGCGAGAAAATCGCCGCCGATCTGATCATCAGCCAGAAACGTATGGGCGGCCTGCAGGCTGTGCGCGCGCCTTACTTCCCGGCAAATGCCCTGCTGATCACCCGTCTGGATAACCTGTCCATCTACTGGCAGGAAGACACCCGCCGCCGTTCTGTTATCGATAACCCGAAACGTGACCGGATTGAAAACTTTGAATCCGTCAACGAGGCGTATGTGGTCGAGGACTACCGCTGCGCGGCGCTGGTTGAAAACATCGAAATCGGTGATTTCAGCGCGCCTGCCGCACCGGAAGGTGGGGAATAACGCATGAGCCTGAGTCCCGCACGGCAGCACCGCCTGCGCATTCAGGCCGAACAGGCCGCCCGTGAGGGCGGCAGTGTTCGCCATGCGTCGGGCTATGACCTGATGCTGCTGCAGCTGGCAGAAGACCGCCGCCGCCTCAAGGGCGTCCAGTCCACGGTGAAAAAGGCGGAAATCAAGGTGGAACTGCTGCCGAAATATTCCGCCTGGGCGGAGGGCGTGCTGGCTGCCGGAGGTACGCAGCAGGATGACGTGCTGATGTACGTGATGCTGTGGCGTATCGACGCCGGTGATTATGCCGGTGCGCTGGAAATCGGGCGTCATGCGCTGCGCCATGGCTGGGTGATGCCGCTGGGCAACCGTAACGTGCAGACCGTGCTGGCAGAAGAAATGGCAGACGCGGCGCAAAGCGCTCTGCTAGCCGCAGCCGGTTTTGATGCCGATCTGCTTTTGCAGACGCTGGAGCTGACAACCGATCTGGATATGCCGGATCAGTCGCGGGCGCGCCTGCATAAAGCTATCGGTGCTGTATTGAGCGAAAGCAACCCGGCATCTGCCCTGAATCACCTTACCCATGCGCTGCAGCTCGATCCCCGCTGCGGTGTAAAAAAAGAAAAACAGCAGCTGGAGCGCAGACTGCGCAATGACAGCCGCTAAAGAACGTGCCCCGCGCACGGGCGGCACGGGGTGGCGAAAGGCACTGCCACATCAAAACCCCGTCCACCGCCCACTTATTCAGGAGAAAGCCGCATGAAGTTTGTTGCGCCCGAACAGGCACCGGAACAGGCGGAGGTCATCAAAAATACGCCGTTCTGGCCTGATGTGGACCTGTCGGAATTTCGCAGTGTGATGCGCACTGACGGCACGGTGACGCAGCCGCGTTTAAAGCAGGTCGTGCTGACGGCTATTTCTGAGGTTAACGCTGAGCTGTACGACTTCCGCAACCGTCAGCAGATGCTGGGCTGGCGGACACTTGCAGATGTACCGGCGGAAATGCTGGACGGCAAAAGCGAGCGTATCCAGCACTACCAAAACGCCGTTTTTTGCTGGGCGCGCGCCGTGCTCAATGAGCGTTATCAGGACTATGACGCCACAGCGTCAGGCGTGAAGCGAGGGGAGGAGCTGGCAGAGGCCAGCGGCGATCTGTGGCGTGATGCCCGCTGGGCTATCAGCCGGGTGCAGGATGCACCGCACTGTACGGTGGAGCTTATCTGATGAAAGTGCGTGCGCATCAGTATGACACGGTGGACGCGCTTTGCTGGCGTCATTACGGGCGCACGCAGGGTGTCACTGAGCAGGTTCTGCAGGCAAATCCGGGGCTGGCTGAGTACGGCCCATTTTTACCGCACGGGCTGCAGGTGGAGCTGCCGGACATTACGGCGTCAACCACGGCGCAGACCGTCCAGCTATGGGACTGAATTATGACGCTTGAACGAATCAGCGCCTTTATCACTTACTGCATTGCCGTGCTGCTGGCATGGCTGGGCGATCTGTCGCTCAAGGATGCGTCAACGGTTGGCGGCGTACTGATTGGTGTGCTGATGCTGGCTATCAACTGGTACTACAAACACCAGTCTTTCAAATTGTTACGTGGCGGCAAGATTTCGCGGGGGGAATATGAATCCTTCAATCGTTAAGCGCTGCCTTGTCGGGGCGGTGCTGGCTATCGCCGCCACGCTGCCCGGATTTCAGTCGCTGCATACCTCCGTTGAGGGGCTGAAATTGATCGCCGATTACGAGGGATGCCGCCTGCAGCCTTATCAGTGCAGCGCGGGCGTGTGGACTGACGGGATCGGTAATACGTCCGGTGTGGTGCCGGGAAAAACCATAACGGAACGGCAGGCGGCGCAGGGACTTATCACCAACGTGCTGCGCGTGGAGCGGGCGCTGGATAAATGTGTGGTGCAGCCGATGCCGCAAAAGGTCTATGACGCGGTGGTGTCGTTTTCTTTCAACGTGGGCACCGGCAACGCCTGCAGCTCCACGCTGGTTAAGTTGCTGAACCAGCGGCGCTGGGCGGATGCCTGCCATCAGCTGCCGCGCTGGGTATATGTCAAAGGTGTGTTTAATCAGGGGCTGGACAACCGCCGCGCGCGGGAAATGGCCTGGTGCTTAAAAGGAGCATAGCGAAATGAAATGGTTAAAAAGTTACTGGCTGCCGGTTTCGATTCTGGCGCTGCTTGTAATGGTAGATGTGATTTTTCCTGCATCTTATGCGGCTTTTCCGCTGGCGCTGATCATCTGGTTTGAGTATGCCGCATTTTCACTAGTCTGCTTTGTAGGGCTTTACTCCTGCACGCTGACGGGGAGTGATCGTCTGCAGGTGCGGCATTTGCTGGGGAGGGTGTTGGCGTTGTTGGACAGAATTCCTCTCACCTGGTATCAGCGTCTGGTTATTGCTTTTGTTATGTTGCTGGCCGGGTGGAAGCTCACCGGGATGTTTTACGTTTTTACAGTCTGTCTGATCTTAATAATCAAAGATGAGCTAAAGGCGTTGCGGGTATGAATCGCGCGCTGGCGGTCGTGCTGGCGCTTGCACTTGCGGCGCTGGGCTGGCAGTCGTGGCGGCTTAACAATGCCAGCCATACCATCGAAACGCAGGGCGCGGCGCTGAAAAGCAAAACGCAGGAACTGACGAAGAAAAACAGCCAACTGATCGGCCTGTCCATTCTGACCGAAACCAACAGCCGGGAGCAGGCACGGCTTTATGCGGCAGCAGAACAGACCACCGCAATGCTGCGGAGCCGCCAGCGCCGGATCGAGGAACTGAAACGTGAAAACGAGGATTTGCGCCGCTGGGCTGATACTCCTTTGCCTTCTGACATTATCCGGCTGCGGGAGCGTCCGGCCCTCGCCGGAGGTGCAGCTTACCGTGAGTGGCTGTCCCAGAGTGACGCAGTGCCGCCTGGAAAGGTCAGCGCCGCGCAGTAACGGCGATCTGAATACGGTGCTGGATGAAACTGAGGCCGCCTGGGCGGTCTGTGCTGACAAAGTGGACACGATCATTGCGTGTCAGGAGAGAGACAGTGAACAAACCGCAGTCCTTACGCAGCGCCCTGAATAACGCGGTTGCCTATGTCCGCGACAACCCGGACAAGCTGCACCTTTTCGTTGATAACGGCTCACTGGTGGCAACCGGTGCCAGCTCTATGTCATGGGAATACCGCTACACCCTGAACGTGGTGATCGAGGATTTCAGCGGCGACCAGAATCTGCTGATGGCTCCCATTCTGTTGTGGCTCAGAGAAAACCAGCTGGACGCCATCAACAACCCGCAGTTGCGTGAAAAACTGTTCACCTTTGAAGTGGATATTCTGCGCAACGATGTTTGCGATATCAGCCTGAACCTGCAACTGACGGAGCGCGTGCTGGTCAGCACTGACGGCAGCGTGTCTAGCGTTGAAGCTGTGCCGGAGCCGGACGAACCCGAAGAAATGTGGACGGTGAAACGTGGATGATCTGCAGAAGGTAGATGCCTGGCTTGAGGCTTTGCTGGCTAATATTGAGCCTTCGGCCCGAAAGAAAATGATGCGGGATCTGGCTCAACAGCTGCGCCGGACGCAGCAGAATAATATCAGGCTACAGCGCAACCCGGACGGCAGCGCATATGAGGCCAGAAAGGTGACAGCCAGGAGCAAGAAAGGGCGTATCAAGCGGAAACAGATGTTTTCAAAACTTCGCACTGCACGGTTCTTAAGGGTTTCCTCTTCTGTGAATTCTGCAAGCGTTGCTTTTGAAGGGCGGGTACAACGTATTGCCCGTGTTCACCATTACGGCCTGCGCGATCGCGTCAGCCGCAAAGGCCCGGAGGTCCGCTACGCAGAGCGCCGCCTGCTGGGCGTGAATGATGAAGTGGAAACCGTTACCCGTGACACACTGCTGCGCTGGCTGGCGGGGTGATCTTTGTGCCACCTCTGACACAAGCGCCCGCGCTGCCTCCCTTTTTCCTCTGATGGCACCCTTTCGTTATGAATGCACAACTGACCGAAATCATGCGCCTTATCACTAACCTGATCCGCACCGGCACCGTGACCGAAGTGGACCGGGAAAACTGGCTGTGCCGGGTGAAAGTGGGCGAGCTTGAAACCAACTGGATTAACTGGCTGACGCTGCGTGCCGGTGGTGCCCGAACATGGTGGTGTCCGTCGCCGGATGAGCAGGTGGTGGTGCTGAGCATGGGCGGCAATCTGGAAACTGCTTTTGCGCTACCCGCCATCTATTCCAGTCAGTTTGCGCCACCGTCGGATTCCGTGGACGGCTGCGTGACGGAGTACCCGGACGGGGGCTGGTTTGAGTATGAACCCGCCACCGGGCGTTGGCATGTCCGGGGTATTAAATCCATGGTGATCGAGGCGGCGGACAATATCACCCTCAAAACCGGTGAGTTTGTGGTGGAGGCTGACACCACGCGCATTAACAGCGAGGTGGTGATCAACGGCGGCGTCACCCAGGGCGGCGGCGCGATGAGTTCCAACGGGATCGTGGTGGATAAACACGGTCACACCGGCGTGAAGTCAGGCGGCGATACGTCAGGAGGCCCGGTATGACGCTGTATATAGGCATGAGCCAGGGCAACGGCAAGGCCATTACTGATACGGACCATCTGCGCCAGTCAGTGCGGGATATTCTGCTGACTCCCCAGGGCAGCCGGATCGCCCGCCGGGAATATGGTTCCCTGCTATCCGCACTGATTGACCAGCCGCAGAACCCGGCGCTGCGCCTGCAGGTTATGTCTGCGGTCTATGTGGCACTGAGTCGCTGGGAGCCACGGCTTACGCTGGATTCCATCACCATCAGCATCAATTTTGATGGCTCCATGGTGGTTGAGCTTACCGGGCAGCGCGATAACGGCGCGCCGGTTTCCCTTTCGGTATCAACAGGAGCAGACAATGGCAATGATTGACCTTTCCCAGCTGCCCGCACCGCAGATAGTGGACGTACCGGATTCAGAGACGCTGCTCGCTGAGCGCAAGGCCGCTTTTGTGGCCCTTTATCCGACTAATGAACAGGAGGCAGTTATGCGTACATTAGCGCTGGAATCTGAACCCGTCACCAAGCTGCTGCAGGAAAACGCCTACCGCGAAATCCTGCTGCGCCAGCGTATCAATGAGGCCGCGCAGGCGGTCATGGTGGCATATGCCATAGGCGGTGATCTCGATCAGCTGGCAGCCAACTACAACGTGAAACGCCTGACGGTAACGCCTGCCGACAACGACGCGGTGCCGCCGGTCGCAGCAGTAATGGAAAGCGATGATGCGCTGCGCCTGCGTGTTCCTGCTGCGTTTGAGGGGTTGTCCGTTGCAGGGCCGACGGCGGCCTATGAGTTTCACGCCAAAAGTGCGGACGGGCGCGTGGCGGATGCCAGCGCAACCAGCCCGGCACCGGCGGAGGTGGTGCTTACCGTACTGAGTCGAGAGGGTGACGGTACGGCAGAAGCTGATCTGCTGGCGGTGGTGGATCAGGCGCTTAACAGCGAGAACGTGCGCCCGGTGGCAGACCGCCTGACGGTGCGCAGCGCCGAAATAATCCCGTACAGTGTGGATGCGACGATCTTTCTTTATCCGGGACCGGAAGCTGAGCCGGTGATGGCGGCGGCAAAAGCCAGCCTGCAGAAGTACATCGCCAGTCAGACGCGGCTGGGCCGTGATATCCGTCGCAGCGCCATTTATGCCGCGCTGCATGTAGAGGGCGTCCAGCGCGTGGAGCTGGCGTCCCCGCTGGATGATGTGGTGCTGGATAAGACGCAGGCGGCGTCCTGTTCGGAATGGAGCGTGACCAACGGGGGGCACGGATGAATAGCCTGCTGCCGCCCGGTTCATCGCCGTTTGAGCGCCGACTGGCGCAGACCTGCAGCGGCATTTCCGATCTGCAGGTGCCGCTGCGCGACTTGTGGAACCCGGCAACGTGTCCGGTCAGCTTCCTGCCGTATCTGGCATGGGCTTTTTCCGTTGATCGCTGGGACGAAAGCTGGACGGAGAGCGTCAAGCGCAGGGTGGTGCAGGATGCTTTCTATATCCATCAGCACAAGGGGACAACCAGCGCCGTGCGGCGCGTGGTGGAGCCGTTCGGCTTCCTGATCCGCATCATTGAGTGGTGGCAGACCGGTGAGGCACCGGGGACGTTTCGCCTGGATATTGGCGTGCAGGATCAGGGCATCACGGAAGAAACCTATCTGGAACTGGAGCGCCTGATAGGTGACGCTAAACCGTGCAGCCGCCACCTGATCGGCATGTCCATTAATCTGCAGACCAGCGGCCCCTATTTTGTGGGCGCAGCCACCTACACCGGCGAAGAAATCACGATCTACCCGTATATCAACGAAACCATTATTTCCGGCGGCACCGCTTATGAGGGCGGGGCGGTCCATGTTATTGACACAATGAGAGTGAATCCATGAGCGCAAAATTTTATACCCTGCTGACGGATATCGGCGCGGCGAAACTGGCAAGCGCCGCCGCGCTCGGTGTCCCGTTGAAAATTACCCAGATGGCTGTGGGTGACGGTGGCGGTGTGCTGCCCACACCCAGCGCGCAGCAGACAAAGCTGGTTGCTGAAAAGCGCCGTGCTGCACTCAATATGCTTTATATCGATCCGCAGAACAGCAGCCAGATTATTGCTGAGCAGGTGATCCCAGAAACTGAGGGGGGTTGGTGGATTCGTGAGGTTGGTCTGTTCGATGAAACCGGTGCGCTGATAGCCGTTGGCAACTGTCCTGAGAGCTACAAGCCGCAGCTGGCTGAGGGAAGCGGACGTACACAGACCGTGCGTATGGTGCTGATAACCAGCAGCACAGATAATATTACGTTGAAAATTGACCCGTCAGTGGTGCTGGCAACCCGCAAATATGTGGATGACAAGGTGCTGGAGCTTAAGGTGTATGTAGATGACCTTATGGAGAAACACCTCGAAGCAAATGATCCTCACCCTAAATATGCAAAGAAAGAAAGCCCGGAATTCACTGGAATTCCACTAGTACCAGATACGCACAATGGAAATTACGGGAAGCAAATAGCAAACACAAAATTTGTACACGATGTCTTAACCGAAGCGCTGAAAGAAAAACAGCCTCTTGATAGCACACTGACGAATCTTAGCGGGAAAAGCGTTTCAGACCTTCTCCAGTATCTCGGTTTGGGAGACGGTTCTGCGTTACCTGTAGGAGTACCTGTCCCATGGTCGTCTGCTACACCGCCAACAGGCTGGCTCAAGTGCAACGGAGCCGCGTTTACAGCGGCTCAGTACCCTAAGCTGGCGCAGGCGTATCCGACGCTTGTTCTCCCTGATTTGCGTGGGGTATTTGTTCGTGGCTGGGATGATGGCCGCAATCTGGATACGGGACGTGGCCTGTTATCCTATGCGGGAGACAAATTAAGAAAGCATACCCACTCATTGCTATTCGGTAATGGCGACGGGGCGCAAACACCTGCTGTGCATGAGAGTTACCGCAAATCTGCATCGCAAGTTTATTTCGCTGTGGCGGGTAGTAGTGGTGCTTACATAAGTGAAGAAGGGGATAATGAAACAGCCCCATGCAACATTGCATTTAACTACATCGTGAGGGCAGCATAATGTCTCAGGCAGAATTAAACAGCGAGCTTATTGCCATCGTGGCCGGTGATATCACTGTATTTAACTACGATGGTGAGACGCACGAATATATTTCCTCATCGGTTGAGTTTTTGCCCGTTGGCGTCGGTATCCCCGCCAATTCGTGCGCTGATGCACCGGGCAAAACCATAAAGGGTTTTGCCATTCGCAGGGCAACAGGCGGCAAGGCATGGGAATATGTAGCCGATCATCGCGGTGAGACGGTCTACAGTACACAGACCGGTGAGAAAGTTGTCATCACTGCGCCTGGAGATTATCCGCCAGAGACCACAATTAACCCCCCATCAACACCCTATGACAAGTGGAACGGTGAGCGCTGGGTAACAGATGAGGCGGTGAAAGCTGCGGCAGACATTACCGAAGCGGCAGCAACAAAAGCAGCGCTTATCAAAAGTGCCGCTGAGAAAATAGAGCCGCTGCAGGATGCTGTTGAGCTGGATATGGCAACCAACGAAGAAAAGAGCAGCTATGATGCCTGGCGAAAATACCGCGTATTGCTGACGCGTGTGGATACATCGCTGGCACCGGATATTAGCTGGCCTGAACCACCCAAAGAATAATCCCGTCCCCGCGCCTGCGGGGATTTTTTTTACCCCTTCCATTGTGCCATTCCCTATACATAGCCCGGCGCGTGCGCCGCACGCATATCAACCAGAACATAGGCACATCCCATGTAAACCGGAGAGACTGCCTTATGGCTCAGGATTACCACCACGGGGTGCGCGTTGTTGAAATCAACGAGGGCACCCGACCTATCACCACGGTGAGCACCGCCATCGTGGGCATGGTCTGCACCGGCGATGATGCTGATGCGTCCATGTTTCCCCTCAATAAGCCGGTCCTGCTGACTGACGTTCTGACCGCCAGCGGTAAAGCGGGCGAGTCCGGCACGCTGGCCCGTTCGCTGGATGCGATTGCAGATCAGGCTAAACCCGTGACAGTCGTTGTGCGCGTGGCGCAGGGCGAAACCGAAGCGGAAACCACCTCCAACATTATCGGCGGCGTGACCGCTGACGGTAAAAAAACGGGCATGAAAGCGTTGCTTTCGGCGCAGTCGCAGCTCGGCGTCAAGCCGCGCATTCTCGGCGTGCCGGGGCATGACACGCAGGCGGTTGCCACTGAGCTGCTGAGCGTGGCGCAGAGTCTGCGCGGTTTTGCCTATCTGTCCGCCTACGGCTGCAAAACGGTGGCGGAAGCGATTGCATACCGTGACAATTTCAGCCAGCGCGAGGGGATGCTGATCTGGCCTGACTTCATCAACTTTGACACCGTGCTGAATGCAGATGCGACGGCTTACGCCTCCGCCCGTGCGCTCGGTCTGCGCGCCAAAATTGACGAGCAGACCGGATGGCACAAAACCCTGTCCAACGTGGGCGTGAACGGAGTCACAGGCATTTCCGCTGATGTGTTCTGGGATCTGCAGGACCCCGCAACCGATGCCGGACTGCTGAACCAGAATGACGTCACCACCCTTATCCGCAAAGACGGCTTCCGCTTCTGGGGTTCCCGCTGCCTCAGTGACGATCCGCTGTTTGCTTTTGAGAACTACACCCGCACGGCACAGGTGCTGGCTGACACCATCGCAGAAGCGCACATGTGGGCGGTGGATGGCGTGCTTAACCCGTCGCTGGCCCGTGACATTATCGAAGGTATTCGCGCCAAGCTGCGCAGCCTGAAAACGCAGGGCTACATCATCGGCGCAGACTGCTGGCTGGATGAGTCGGTGAACGATAAAGACTCCCTGAAAGCCGGGAAACTCACTATCGACTACGACTACACGCCGGTGCCGCCGCTTGAAAACCTGATGCTGCGCCAGCGCATCACCGATCAGTATCTGCTGGATTTCTCCAGCCAGGTCAGCGCGTAAGGGGACACCATGGCTTTACCACGCAAGTTAAAACACCTGAACCTGTTCAACGACGGGAACAACTGGCAGGGGATCGTTGAATCTCTGACCCTGCCAAAATTCACCCGCAAGTTTGAGAAGTATCGCGGCGGCGGCATGGCTGGCGCGGTGGACGTGGACATGGGGCTGGATGACGGCGCACTGGACACGGAATTTTCAGTCGGCGGCACCGAACTACTGTTATTCAAGCAGATGGGCAAAGCCACGGTTGACGGTATCCAGCTGCGTTTCACCGGCTCCATTCAGCGTGACGATACCGGCGAAGTGCAGGCCGTTGAGCTGGTTGTGCGCGGGCGTCATAAAGAAGTGGATTCCGGCGAGTGGAAAACCGGCGAGAGCAGCACCACCAAAGTCAGCAGTACCAACAGCTACGCGAAGCTGACCATTAACGGCGAAGTGCTCTATGAGGTTGATGTGGTCAACATGGTTGAAATTGTTGGCGGCGTGGATCTGATGGAAGCACACCGTAACGCCCTTGGCCTCTGATTAACCTTAACGGCGCGGGCAGCCGCGCCAGTAATTCATTAACAGGAAAAGAACATGAGCGACAAACCAACTGAAAAAACCGTGACGCTGGATACCCCAATTGTGCGTGGTAAAACCGAAATCACCGAAATTGTGCTGCGTAAGCCTCAATCCGGCGCACTACGAGGAACCCGCCTGCAGGCCATTATGGATATGGACGTGGGTGCGATGATGACCGTTATCCCGCGTATCTCAACCCCGACGCTGACCGCGCAGGAAATGGCAGAGCTGGACCCTGCCGATCTCACCTCGCTTTCAGTGGAGGTGGTGACTTTTTTGTTACCGAAGTCGGTGCTTGCCGGTTTACCGACAACCTGACGGTTGATGATCTGGTGGCAGATATTGCCACCATTTTTCACTGGCCGCCGTCCGTCACTGACGTTATGCCGCTGACTGAGGTGCTGGAGTGGCGGCATAAAGCAATTCAGCGAAGCGGGGCCAGCGATGAGTGATAATAACCTGCGTCTGCAGGTGGTTCTTGGGGCGGTGGATAAACTCACCCGCCCGTTCAAAAATGCACAGGCTGGCTCTAAGGCGCTGGCAAGCGCACTGAAAGCCAGCAAGGACAATCTCAGAAATCTCAACGAGCAATCAGCCCGCATTGATGGTTTTCGTAAACTGCGAACCCAGCTTGAGGGCACAAAAAACGATCTTACCTCCGCGCGCCAGAAAGTTGCGGCGCTGGCGAAGGAATTTGCAGCGACCAGCAACCCCACCAAAAAACAGGCGAAAGAATTAGAGCAGGCTAAGCGACAGGCCAGCCAGCTAAAAGATGCCTATAATGGTCTGCAGCAGTCTGTACAGCGTCAGCGTGGGGCGCTGAATGCTGCCGGTATTGATACAAAGCAGTTAAGCTCTGCACAGCGCAGACTGCGCACGGATGCTCAGGCGGCGACGGGGGCAATTGCGCGTCAACAGGCGGAGTTGCGAAAGCTCGGTGAGCGTCAGCAAAAACTGGCTGCTATCCGGTCACGCTATGAAAAAACACAGGCTTTGCGTGGCAGGATGGCAGGGGCTGGTGTATCAATGGTGGCTCATGGTGGGGCCGCGCTGCTGGGTATCCGTTCAACGGTTAATGAAGCCTCGCGCTACGATATGGAGTTAGCCGGATTTAAAGCCCTGGGCGTTGGTGACAGTACGCTGAAAGAAGCGGATAAATTTGCCCGTGGCATGAATATTATCGGCAACAGCGCAACAGATAACCTTAAAACTCTGAAAGAAGCTCACGCCGTTCTGCGTGATTTCCATGAAGCAAAAATTGTTGCCCCTGAACTGGCGAGACTGCAATACGCTACCCGTTTTATGGCATCTCATGGTGTGTCAGATGATGCCGCTGAGCATTTACGGGACCAGGCTCCGGCGGTACTGAAAATTGCTGAATTGCGTAACCAGATAAATAACCCGGAAGATTTCAAAAAATCAGTGAATATGTCCGCACAGGCGATGGCTGCCAGCGGCGGGATGGTTCTGCCGGAGGATTATCTGGCGATGATGAAAACCGGGGGAATTGCCGCCAAGCAGCTTGATAATAAATCTTTCTATTTTGGCATGTCGCATATTATCCAGCAGATAGGCGGCAATCGGGCGGGTACGCAGTTATCCAGCGCTTATCAAAACCTGATGATGGGGAGAACAACTCAGGGGGCTGCGACTGAATTAATGGATTTAGGGTTATTAGATAAAGGTGCAGTGGAATATGGCAAAACGGGTCATATTAAAAAAATCAAGCCGGGGGCACTGACAAATAATGAGCTTTATTTAAATGACCCGTTTAGTTATCTGATGCAGGAAATTGTTCCACGTATTCAGAAAAAACATCCAAAACTTGATGAGCGCGGGATGGAAACAGCCATTGCAAAACTATTTTCAAACCGTACCGCCGGTGATTTATTTGTCACCATGTTCCGTGAGCGTGCCAATATTGGTAAGCAGATTAAGGCAGGCCAGGAAGCCTACAGCGTTGATCAGCTTGTCGCCACCGGGAAAAACACGGCTCAGGGGCAGGGGATTGATCTGGAGGCTAAAAAACGGGACCTCTATCTGCAGATGGGGCAAGACGTGCTGCCACTGTATGTTTCTGCGCTGGAGAAAGTGTCTTCGATACTGTCGCGTGTCACGGCTTTCATGCGTGAACACGCCAGCGCGGCAAAGGCAATTACGCTGGGTCTGACGGGGTTTGCGTTGTTGACTACAGGGTTAGGAGCGCTTGCGCTTGCTGTGGCTTCGGTAATGGGGCCAATGGCATTGTTACGCCTGTCTCTCGGTGTGTTTGGTGTGAAACTACCGGGGATTGGTGCGGCGGTGATGAAGTTTGGCGGTGTTTTTGCCGCCGCTTTCCGTATGGCGGGTAACGCGGTTTTGATATTGGGCCGCGCGATGCTGGCGAACCCCATACTTGCCGTCATTGGTATTATTGCTGCCGGGGCTATTTATATCTGGCAGAACTGGGACACGTTGGGGCCGAAGTTTAAAGCCATGTGGGATGCTGTATGTAATACAACGTCTACAGCGTGGGAGTGGATTAAAAACACAGCAAGTACGGCATGGGAAGGGATTAAGTCTCTGTTCTTTAATTATACTCTTCCGGGATTAATAGCTAAAAATTGGGATGCAATAAAAACGGGAGTTTCTGAGGCGTGGGAGAGTATCAGGCAATCTATTAGTGATAAATGGAATTCTATTCTGAATGATGTTGCCGCGCTTCCTGCGAAATTTCAGGACATGGGCAGCGCCATTATTGACAGCATACTCAACGGGATTAATTCAAAATGGGAGGCATTGAAAAGCAAGCTTTCCTCTGTCACCGATTATCTGCCTGACTGGATGACCGGAAATAATAAAACACAAGACAAGGCTAAGGTACAGGTGGTTGGTGGCGCTGCGGTGGCTGCAGTCCCGTTTGCCGGAATGTATGACAGTGGTGGCGCTATCCCGCGAGGTCAGTTTGGCATCGTTGGGGAGAGCGGTCCAGAAATAGTGAACGGTCCGGCAAATGTGACCAGCAGACGGCGTACTGCCGCGCTGGCTTCCGTCGTTGCAGGCGTCATGGGTGTAGCAGCAGCGCCAGCAGAGGCCGCGCCATTACATCCGTACAGTCTGCCGACTACGGCATATAACCAACTCCAGCCTACGAAAGCTTCCAGCGTGCCACCGGTGATCCATTATGAGATTAACGCGCCCATTCAGATCACTGCCCAGCCAGGACAGAGTGCGCAGGATATTGCCCGCGAAGTTGCGCGGCAGCTTGATGAGCGTGAGCGGAGAGCCAGAGCTAAAACGCGCAGTAATTT
This sequence comes from Enterobacter sp. 725m/11, assembly GCF_011683705.1. NCBI lineage: Bacteria > Pseudomonadati > Pseudomonadota > Gammaproteobacteria > Enterobacterales > Enterobacteriaceae > Enterobacter > Enterobacter sp. 725m/11. The sequence continues at coordinate 33,411 of NZ_JAAQOK010000005.1, forward strand.
CAGCGATCAAGGGGGATATGAATCATGATGATGGTGCTGGGTTTATATGTTTTTATGCTGCGTACAGTGCCGTATCAGGAGCTGCAGTACCAGCGCAGCTGGCGACACGCCGCTAACAGCCGGGTGAACCGCCGCCCGTCAACGCAGTTTCTTGGCCCGGATAGCGACTCGCTGACGCTATCTGGCGTACTGCTGCCGGAAGTCACCGGCGGCAGGCTGTCATTACTCGCGCTGGAGCAAATGGCAGAGCTGGGCAAGGCATGGCCTTTGATTGAGGGAAGCGGGACCATTTACGGCATGTTTGTGATCGAGAGCCTGAGTCAGACAAAAACGGAATTTTTTGAAAGCGGAATGCCTCGCCGTATCGAGTTTACGCTGACTTTGAAAAGGGTTGATGAGTCGCTGTCCGATATGTTCGGCAGTCTCAGCGATCAGCTCAGTAACCTGCAGGACTCTGCAACGTCTGCGATAGGTAATATTAAAAATACGGTTGGAGGGTTGCTGCAGTGAATTTTAGCTCTGATCTTTTTGACCTGAACAGCAGAAGCCCGGCTTTCAGTATCACTATTGAAGGTAAGGACGTGACCACCGCGCTGGATGCGCGCCTGATGAGTCTGACGCTGACCGATAACCGGGGTTTTGAGGCTGACCAGCTTGATCTGGAGCTGGACGACGCCGACGGGCAAATCGTCATGCCAAGACGTGGTGCAGTTATTCAGCTGGCGCTGGGCTGGAAAGGACGGCCGCTTTTCCCAAAAGGAGCATTTACCGTAGATGAGATTGAGCACAGCGGTACGCCTGATAAGCTGACGATTCGTGCCCGTAGCGCTGATTTTCGTGAAACCCTCAATATCCGGCGTGAAAAGTCATGGCATCAGACAACCGTGGGAGCGGTGGTAAAGGAAATAGCGACCCGCCAAAATCTTAAGTCAGCGCTGGACAAGGGTATGGCAGACAGAGTGCTGGATCATATAGACCAGACAAATGAAAGCGATGCCAGTTTCCTGATGAGGCTGGCGCGGCAGTATGGGGCGATAGCTTCCGTTAAGGATGGACACCTGCTGTTTATCCGGCAGGGACAGGGAAGAACGGCAAGCGGAAAACCGTTGCCGGTAATCACCATCACGCGCAAGGCTGGCGATGGTCACAGTTTTACCCTGGCAGATCGTGGTGCTTATACAGGGGTGACTGCGCACTGGTTAAACACAAGGGAGCCAAAGAAAAAAGAATCCACACAAGTCAGGCGGCGCAGAAAAAAACAAACCTCAACAAAGACGCCGGAAGCAAAGGAAGGGGACTATCTGGTGGGGACAGATGAAAATGTCCTGGTGCTAAACCACACCTACGCTAACCGTGCGAACGCAGAGCGTCAGGCCAAAATTGTCTGGGAACGGCTGCAGCGTGGGGTTGCGTCATTTTCCCTGCAGCTCGCAGAAGGTCGGGCAGATCTCTATACGGAAATGCCGGTAAAGGTGAGCGGCTTTAAGCAGCCTATCGACGATGCCGAATGGACCATTACAACTTTGACGCATACTGTCAGCCCGGATAATGGTTTTACTACCACTCTAGAGCTTGAAGTAAAGATTGACGATTTAGAAATGGAATGATTTTGTTCACAAAATGGGTGTGTGGTGTATCATTATGTGATTGCGAGGAATCGGTGGGGAGAGACGGATATGATGAATTGTCCGAAATGCGGACATGCTGCACATACTCGTAGTAGCTTTCGGGTATCTGATAACACTAAAGAACGCTACTGCCAGTGCCAAAATATTAATTGTGGTACCACTTTTGTCACCCATGAAACCGTCGTGCGCTACATTGTTACCCCCGGACTTGTCGATCATGCTCCGCCACACCCATTAAATAGTGGTCAGGGACACATGAATTTCTAACAAACTAACCCGCTTCGGCGGGTTTTTTATTGGTGGCAGCTTATTTCCTGCTGCCATTTTGCTGCCAACGATGAAACCATAAACAAAAAAGCCACTCTTTCGAGTGGCTTAATTATATGATTTTAAAGCTAAAATTTGGTGGCCCCTGCTGGACTTGAACCAGCGACCAAGCGATTATGAGTCGCCTGCTCTAACCACTGAGCTAAGGGGCCGTGGCGGTGAATTATAGAGTAACTCCCCGCAGCAATCCAGCCATTCACACCTGCCTGCTGTTTTTATAAACAACGCATTATCAATCCTTTATACTTCCATAACGACGTATTAGTGGGAGTAAAGATGATCAACGACATTCTGGCCCCTGGCCTACGGGTGGTGTTTTGCGGAATCAACCCGGGAAAGTCCTCGGCGCACACCGGCTTTCACTTCGCCCATCCGGGCAATCGCTTCTGGAAAGTGATCTACCAGGCCGGGTTTACCGACAGGTTACTCAAGCCGGAAGAGGAGCAGCACCTTCTGGACACGCGCTGCGGAATTACCATGCTGGTCGAGCGGCCGACGGTACAGGCAAGCGAGGTCAACCTGCATGAACTGCGCAGCGGCGGGCGGGAACTGGTGAAGAAGATTGAAGACTATCAGCCCGCCGCGCTGGCGATCCTCGGAAAGCAGGCCTACGAGCAGGCGTTCAGCCAGCGCGGGGCTAAGTGGGGCAAGCAGAGCATCATGATTGGCGTTACACAGGTGTGGGTGTTGCCGAATCCCAGCGGGCTCAACAGAGCGACGCTGGATAAGCTGGTGGAGGCCTACAGGGAGCTGGATGAGGCGCTGATGGTGCGGGGGCTTTAGCTCCTTTGCGGCCTGATGCCCTTACCCTGGCCCTCTCCCACGGGGAGAGGGAATAAACAAAAAAAAAGCTCCCGATTGGGAGCTTTTTGCTGTTTACCAGGATTAGTCGTCCAGGAAGCTACGCAGCACTTCAGAGCGGCTTGGATGACGCAGCTTACGCAGCGCCTTCGCTTCGATCTGACGGATACGTTCGCGGGTAACGTCGAACTGTTTACCCACTTCTTCCAGCGTGTGGTCGGTATTCATGTCGATACCGAAACGCATACGCAGCACTTTTGCTTCACGGGCGGTCAGGCCAGCCAGAACGTCGTGCGTGGCGGCACGCAGGCTCTCGGTAGTAGCCGAGTCCAGCGGCAGCTCGAGGGTGGTATCCTCGATGAAATCCCCCAGATGCGAATCTTCATCGTCACCGATTGGTGTTTCCATGGAGATTGGCTCTTTGGCGATCTTCAGCACTTTACGGATCTTGTCTTCCGGCATCAGCATGCGCTCGGCCAGCTCTTCCGGCGTCGGCTCGCGGCCCATCTCCTGCAGCATCTGGCGGGAGATACGGTTGAGCTTGTTGATGGTCTCAATCATATGAACCGGAATACGGATGGTGCGTGCCTGGTCCGCGATAGAGCGGGTGATCGCCTGACGGATCCACCATGTCGCGTAAGTAGAGAACTTGTAACCACGACGGTATTCAAACTTATCTACCGCTTTCATCAGACCGATGTTGCCTTCCTGAATCAGATCCAGGAACTGCAGACCGCGGTTGGTGTATTTCTTGGCGATAGAGATAACCAGACGCAAGTTCGCCTCAACCATCTCTTTCTTCGCACGGCGGGCTTTCGCTTCACCGATGGACATGCGACGGTTGATGTCTTTGACCTGCTCGATGGTCAGGCCGGTCTCTTCTTCAATTTGCTGCAGCTTCTGCAGACCGCGATAGACATCGTCCTTCACGTCGTGCAGTTTTTCAGACCACGGCTTGTTCATCGCGATAGCCGCGTTGAACCAGGTTTCGCTGGTTTCGTTGCCGGTGAAGAGGGTGATGAAGTTCTTCTTCGGCATTTTGCACTGCTCAACGCACAGCTTCATGATGATGCGTTCCTGGGTGCGTACGCGATCCATCATCACGCGCATGCTGTTTACCAGGTAGTCGAACTGTTTTGGCACCAGGCGGAACTGTTTGAACACTTCAGACAGCTTCAGGATCTCTTCCTGAGCGGCGGCATGGCTGCGGCCTTTCGCTTTGATGGTGTCACGCGTTACTTCGTACTGGGTACGCAGCTCGGCAAACTTCTCGCGCGCCAGTTCCGGGTCGATGCTGTTGTCATCGTCCGCGCTGTCGTCGTCTTCTTCCTCATCTTCATCTTCGTCGTCATCCATCTCTTCCTGAGACAGCTCAGAACCGACGTGAGTGGCGGTAGGCGCCATATCTTCTTCAGCGTTCGGGTCGACAAAACCGGTGATCAGGTCAGACAGGCGCGCTTCTTCCGCTTCAACGCGATCGTACTGCTCCAGCAGATAGGTAATCGCTTCCGGGTATTCGGCAACAGAGCACTGAACCTGGTTGATCCCGTCTTCGATGCGTTTTGCGATGTCAATTTCGCCTTCGCGGGTCAACAGTTCAACGGTACCCATTTCGCGCATGTACATGCGGACCGGGTCAGTGGTACGCCCGATTTCAGATTCCACGCTGGACAGGACCTGTGCAGCAGCTTCTTCCGCATCTTCGTCAGTGTTGTTGGAGGTTTCAGCCAGCAACAGATCATCGGCATCCGGTGCTTCTTCCATCACCTGAATGCCCATGTCATTGATCATTTGGATGATGTCTTCGATCTGGTCTGAATCGACGATATCTTCCGGCAGATGGTCATTGACCTCGGCATAGGTCAGATAGCCTTGCTCCTTACCGCGTTGGACAAGAAGTTTCAGCTGTGACTGCGGGTTTTGCTCCATAAGACGGTATCCACACTTAATTCGTTTGATTGGTGTCGGCGATGGTGCTGCCAACCTTTAAAGCGAGGGCGTACTTATATTTTTGCCGCTGCCTCTCAGTGCGGCTGCCGGGGGCTTCCCGATCGATATTCGGCACTTAAGCCGTTAAATTTTTTATTTCTTCGCCAGTTCCTGGTTAATCATCCAGAGCTCCCGGCGTTCTTCGCTGCTTAAGCCATGGGTGCGCTCGCGAGCTATCAACTCTTCCTGGCGCAACTCAAGCATCGAATCAAACATATGGTTGAGCGAGTCGGTGAACGTTTTTTCTGCAATTTCCTTATCTGCTATATCGTCCCACATCGACAGTTTTTCAAGGGTAGCGGCCTCTTTTGTGCCGCGATAATGCTCTAAAAGTTGTCCGGTGGTCAGACCTGGCTGAGACAAACAAGTGTTGACCAGTTCTGAAAATAAGCCAAGTCCGGGCAACTTTTCGTGGTTCAAACCCGCCAGCGACGGCACTTGCGGAGCAAGCTCGGGGTTTTGCACCAGTAACCCTATCAGTATACGCATGGTTGTGCGTTTTAGCTGAGGCGCGGGGCGAACCGTGCCGTTTTCAGCCTGTTTAGGCATTAAACGTTCAAGCTGGCTGTCATCCAGAATGCCGAGCTTGTTGCCTAACTCCTGACGCAGGTAGATGCGCAGCGTTTCGCCGGGCACCTGGCTGATTAACGGCAGCGCCAGGGTACTGAGCTGCGCGCGCCCGTCAGGGGTACTCAAATCCACCTGCGGCATCAGGCTGTTAAACAGAAACGTCGAGAGCGGCTGTGCCTGCTCCATCCGCGCTTCGAATGCCGCTTTGCCCTCTTTACGCACCAGCGTATCCGGGTCTTCACCGTCGGGCAGGAACATAAAGCGTAGCTGACGTCCGTCGGTCATATACGGCAGCGCGGTTTCCAGCGCTCGCCAGGCGGCGTCGCGTCCGGCTCGGTCACCGTCGTAACAGCAGATGACGTTGTTGGTCACCCTGAACAGCAGTTGAATATGATCGGCAGTGGTGGACGTACCTAACGACGCAACCGCGTAGTTAATGTCGTACTGCGCCAGCGCAACGACGTCCATATAGCCTTCGACGACCAGCAGACGCGGAGGTTCCGCATTGTCCTGCTGCGCCTCATAAAGACCGTACAACTGGCGGCCCTTATGGAAAATATCGGTTTCCGGAGAGTTGAGGTATTTCGGCAGGGCATCACCCAGCACGCGACCACCAAAACCAATTACCCGGCCACGCTTGTCGCGGATCGGGAACATCACCCGTTCACGGAAGCGGTCGTAGCTTCGTCCCTGGTCGTTAGTGACCAGCATGCCTGCGTCGATGAGGGATTTACGATCTTCGCTATTGCCGCCAAAACGCTTTAACACGTTGTCCCAGCCGGGCGGGGCGTAACCAATAGCGAAACGCGCAATCACATCGTCGCTCAGTCCGCGCTTGTTCAGATACTGACGCGCAGGCTCAGCCGCAGAGTGCTTAAGAGACTGTTGGTAAAACGAATTCAGGCCATCCATCAGTTGATACAGCGTTTGCCGCTGATGGCGCTCGATCTGACTTGGCCCACTGCCTGCTTCATACGGCACTTCAAGATTATGCATCGCCGCCAGTTCTTCGACGGTTTCAACGAACTCGAGCTTGTCGTAGTTCATTAAAAAATCGACGGCATTACCGTGTGCGCCACAGCCGAAGCAATGGTAAAACTGCTTTTCACCGTTTACGGTGAAGGAGGGGGTTTTTTCGTTATGGAACGGACAGCACGCATGGTAGTTCTTGCCCTGCTTTTTCAGCTTTACCCGCGCGTCGATGAGATCGACGATGTCGGTTCTGGCGAGCAGGTCATTGATGAAAACGCGTGGGATTCTTCCGGCCATATGCCCCAAAAATTTAAGCGACTTATAAACGAAAACAAGCCGCGCATTCCTTCCGGAAGCACGGCCTTACGACTACTACTCTGTCTGTCAATTGAGGGCGTTGGCCCTCAACAGATTAGTACAGACGAGTACGGCGTGCGTTTTCGCGAGCCAGTTTCTTCGCGTGACGTTTCACAGCGGAAGCTTTAGCGCGCTTACGTTCGGTCGTTGGTTTTTCATAAAACTCACGACGACGAACTTCAGCCAGAACACCTGCTTTCTCGCATGAACGTTTGAAGCGACGCAGTGCTACGTCGAACGGCTCGTTTTCACGTACTTTAATTACCGGCATGTAACTCTCACCTTTAATAAATTCGGTTTGCCGCTGGCATCAACGCCAGCTTATTTCAAAATGGTGCGGAATTTTACTGCAAATGCTGCTGCTTTGTAAAGCACCGATGCGATTTTGAAAGGGACTTTAATAAGGGTGAGGAGTATACACGAGCCTTCTTCCTGGGGCGAACAAAGTTTTACATCAACCCGCCCAGGCTCTACACTGCGCGGTATTGAAACGAGGTAAAACAAGTCATGCGTGTACTGGGTATTGAAACATCCTGCGATGAAACCGGCATCGCCATTTACGACGACGAAAAAGGGCTTCTGGCCAACCAGCTGTATAGTCAGGTGAAATTGCACGCTGACTACGGCGGCGTCGTACCTGAACTGGCCTCTCGTGACCACGTGCGTAAAACGGTTCCTCTGATTCAGGCGGCACTGAAAGAGGCCGGACTAAGCTCAACCGATATTGACGCCGTAGCCTATACCGCAGGGCCGGGTCTGGTCGGTGCGCTGCTGGTCGGCGCAACGGTAGGGCGTTCGCTGGCCTTCGCGTGGGACGTTCCCGCCATTCCGGTTCACCACATGGAAGGGCATCTTCTGGCGCCGATGCTGGAAGACAATCCGCCTGAGTTCCCATTTGTGGCGCTGCTGGTCTCCGGTGGACATACCCAGCTGATCAGCGTAACGGGTATTGGCAAGTACGAGCTGCTGGGTGAGTCGATCGACGACGCCGCCGGCGAGGCGTTCGATAAAACCGCCAAGCTGCTGGGTCTGGATTACCCAGGCGGCCCGATGCTGTCAAAAATGGCGTCGCAGGGAACGGAAGGGCGCTTCGTCTTCCCGCGTCCGATGACCGACCGTCCGGGGCTGGATTTCAGCTTCTCCGGGCTGAAAACCTTCGCGGCGAATACTATCCGTAATAACGACAACGACGAGCAGACCCGCGCCGATATCGCCCGCGCGTTCGAAGATGCGGTGGTGGATACGCTGATGATCAAGTGCAAGCGTGCGCTGGATCAGACCGGGTTTAAGCGCCTGGTGATGGCGGGCGGCGTCAGCGCCAACCGCACGCTGCGTGCGAAGCTTGCGGAGATGATGCAAAAGCGTCGCGGGGAAGTGTTCTACGCGCGTCCGGAATTCTGTACCGATAACGGGGCGATGATCGCTTACGCCGGTATGGTGCGCCTGAATGCGGGGGCAACGTCCGACCTGAGCGTGTCCGTGCGTCCGCGCTGGCCGCTGGCGGAACTGCCTGAGGCGTAACCCCCTCACCCTAACCCTCTCCCCACAGGGGAGAGGGAAATTTACGACTACACCCGCAGCATCCCTTTCTCTTCCAGAAACGCAATAATCGTCCCCAGACCGTCACCCGCCTTCAGGTTGGTAAACGTCCACGGGCGCTCGCCGCGCATGCGGTTAGTATCACGCTCCATCACCTCCAGCGACGCCCCCACGTATGGCGCAAGATCGGTTTTGTTGATCACCAGAAAATCGGATTTGGTGATCCCCGGTCCGCCCTTGCGCGGAATTTTTTCCCCTTCGGCCACGTCGATCACGTAAATGGTCAGATCCGCCAGCTCCGGGCTGAAGGTCGCGCTCAGGTTGTCCCCGCCGCTTTCAACGAAGATCAGATCCAGATTACCGAACTTCTCGCTGAGCGCTTCTACCGCCGCGAGGTTCATTGAGGCATCTTCACGGATGGCGGTATGCGGGCAGCCGCCCGTCTCCACGCCCACGATGCGCTCCGGCTCAAGCGCGCCCGCCTCGGTGAGGATGCGCTGATCCTCTTTGGTGTAGATATCGTTAGTGACCACCGCCAGATGGTACGTGTCGCGCATCGCCTTGCAGAGCGCTTCCAGCAGCGCGGTTTTGCCCGATCCTACCGGGCCGCCCACGCCAACGCGCAGGGGATGTTTGTAATCAGCCATGTTGACTCCTCAGGAACGGAATAGTCGTGAATATTGTGTTTCGTGGCGCGCGGAGGCGATGGCTGACAGTGGCGTAGCTGCCCCCAGCGCGTCGTCGCCACGTAAAAATGCCTGTTCAAACCCGGCGGCAAAATGGTCGCTCAGCTCGATAATCAGCTGCTGCGCCGCCTGCTGTCCGAAGGGGACGAGCTTGACGCCCGCCATCACCGCGCTCTCTATCCAGCTGTAGCCGAGGCTCAGCGCCAGCTCGCGCGCGCCAATGCCCCAGCGCACGCCGAGCCACGCCATGCCGCAGAGCTGGCTCTGCGCAAACAGCGGCAGCCACTCTGCCGGGCAGTTCGGCTCCCAGCTTTTAATCAGGCGCGTAAAGGCCGCACCACGGTTGCGCTCCTCTTCGCGCAGCTCGCGCGTTTCCCGGCAGGCGAGCAGATATGTCGTCCAGCGTTTTGCTGCCGCGACGTCCTGCTGTTCGCAGGCCCGGAACAGCCGGATAAACATCGGCAGATCGACGCAGAAAAAGCTCTGCTCCATCTGCTGGATCTGCCAGCGTCTGAAGGCGTCGGTGCTCGTAACCCAGCCCGCCTCTACGGCCCACTCCAGCCCCTGCGACCAGGTAAACGATCCGACCGGCAGGCTACTGCTGGAGAGCTGCATCAGGCGCAGCCGCTGGCGGGCATGCTCCATCAGCTCATCAGCGCCAGAAGGGCGGAGATGATCAGCCCGCCGCCGAAGGTTTTACGCAGCCCGTCGTGGCGGCGCAGCAGCAAGCCTGCGGCGAAACTGGCGCACAGCACCGTCGCGCTGGCCAGCATAAAACCGCTGGTGAACAGCCAGAAGCTGTGGCCGGACATCTCCACGCCGTGCGCCCAGCCGTGGAACATTGCCAGGGCAGGTACCGCCAGCAGCAGGCGGTTTTCAGTTTTAAACATCATCACCCCGCAGACCGCCAGCGAGGCGATAATCAGCATCTCCATGCCGCTAAAGCCGCCGAGCAGGCTGCCCGCAACGGCGCCGACAAGCATCATGCCGAGGGTGGCAAACGGCAGCAGGAGCTTGCGGCCGCTCAGGGCAGATAGCACGCCAGCCCCGGTCAGCATCAGCAGGTGATCCAGCCCGGTCAGCGGATGGAAAAACCCGGCCTGAAAGCTGTCGGCGCCGTGGCCGGGATGCGCGAGCGCGGGAACGGAAAAAGCCAGCAGTAATAGCGGTAAATACTTGCGCATGATTGATCCTTAATGTGAATGAGCGTGAGAGTGACTGTGGGCATCGCTGGCATACGCGCCCGCTTCCGGTTCAAACGGCAGGCTGGCGTAGGTCACGTCCAGCCCGAACTGGCGCAGCATGTCGTCGAGAACGTGATCGTGGTGATAGCGCAGCTCGCCGGGCATGACCTGCAGCGGCACGTGGCGGTTGCCCAGGTGGTAACAGGCGCGGGCGAGCAGGAACGGATCGGCGCAGCGCACCACGGAAACCGACTCCGGGGCAGCGATCACTTCGATCACTTCGCTGCCGTCGTCGGTGGTCAACAGGTCGCCCCCACGCAGCAGCAGGCCGCGCGGCAGCATCAGTCCGGCTTCGCGCCCGTCGTTAAGCGCCACGCGGGCGCGGCTTTTCACCCGCACGTCAATCGGCAGCGTGACGCTGGCGGTAGTCGGATGCGCGTGGTCCAGACGTTGTGTTAAGTAGATCATCTTCACTCCTCAAAACAGGAAATAGCGTTGCGCCATCGGCAGAACGTCAGCCGGTTCGCTGGTAATCAGTTCGCCGTCGACGCGTACCTCGTAGGTTTGCGAATCGACGGTGATGTTCGGTTGCAGAGCGTTATGGATCATGTCCGCCTTTTGCACCGTCCGGCAGCCTTTTACCACCGCCGTGGCGCTCTGCAGGCTGAGCTGCTGCGGGATGCCGTTCGCGTGGGCCGCCTGAGAAACAAACGTCAGCCGCGTGGCGTGACGTGCTGCGCCTAGGGCACCAAACATCGGGCGGTAATGCACCGGCTGCGGCGTGGGGATCGAGGCGTTGATGTCGCCCATCGGCGCGCAGGCGATCATCCCGCCTTTGACGATGGTGGCCGGTTTTACGCCAAAGAAGGCGGGGGACCAGACCACCAGATCCGCCAGCTTGCCCGCCTCAATCGAGCCCACTTCATGGGCGATGCCGTGGGTCAGCGCCGGGTTAATGGTGTATTTGGCGACATAGCGCTTCACCCGGAAGTTGTCGTTATCGCCGGTCTCTTCCGGCAGCGCGCCGCGCTGGACCTTCATGCGGTGCGCCACCTGCCAGGTGCGGATAATCACTTCCCCGACGCGGCCCATGGCCTGCGAATCTGACGAGGTGAGCGAGAACGCGCCGATATCGTGCAGCACGTCTTCCGCAGCGATGGTCTCACGGCGAATGCGGGATTCGGCAAACGCCACGTCCTCGGCGATATCCGGGTCAAGGTGATGGCAAACCATCAGCATGTCGAGGTGCTCGTCGATGGTGTTCACCGTGTAGGGCAAGGTCGGGTTGGTGGAAGAGGGCAGAATATTCGGGTGCGCGCAGGCGGTGATGATATCCGGCGCGTGGCCGCCGCCCGCGCCTTCGGTGTGGAAGGTGTGGATGGTGCGCCCGCCGATGGCCGCCAGCGTGTCTTCAACAAACCCGGACTCGTTCAGCGTGTCGCTGTGCAGCGCCACCTGAATATCCATCTCTTCGGCCACCTCCAGCGAGCAGTTGATCGCCGCGGGCGTCGCGCCCCAGTCTTCGTGGATCTTCAGCCCGATGGCGCCGGCGGCGATCTGCTCGCGCAGGGCATCCGGGTTGGAGCCGTTACCCTTGCCGAGCAGGCCAATATTCACCGGTAGCGTATCGGCGGCCTGCAGCATGCGGGCGATATACCACGGCCCCGGCGTGCAGGTGGTGGCGTTGGTGCCCGCCGCCGGTCCGGTGCCGCCGCCAATCATGGTGGTGACCCCGGAGATCAGCGCCTCTTCCGCCTGCTGAGGGCAGATCCAGTGGATGTGGGTGTCGATCCCGCCAGCGGTGACGATCTTCCCCTCGGCGGCAATCACTTCCGTCGCGGCGCCGATCGGGATCGTCACGCCGGGCTGAATGTCCGGGTTCCCGGCTTTGCCGACGGCGAAGATCCGCCCGTTCTTCACGCCGATATCGGCCTTCACGATCCCCCAGTGGTCGACAATCAGCGCGTTGGTGAGAACCAGATCCACGCAGCCGTCAGCGGTCATCTGCCCCTGACCCATGCCGTCGCGGATCACCTTCCCGCCGCCGAACTTGACCTCTTCGCCGTAGACCGTGAGATCGTCTTCCACTTCGATCCACAGCTCGCTGTCCGCCAGCCGCACCTTATCCCCGGTAGTAGGGCCGAACATGTCGGCATACGCCTGACGTGAAATTTCAGCCATGTTTCACCTCGCCCATGACCTCGCCGCGAAAGCCAAAAATGCGCTGCGCGCCCGTCACCTGTACCAGCGTCACCTCTCGCTTCTGGCCTGGCTCGAAGCGCACGGCGGTGCCCGCCGGAATGTTCAGCCGGTAGCCCCTGGTGGCTTCGCGATCAAACTTCAGCGCCGGGTTGACCTCGTAAAAGTGATAGTGCGATCCCACCTGGATCGGCCTGTCGCCGTGGTTTTCCACAATCACGCTTTGAGTGTCTCGCCCGACGTTAAGGGCAATGCTGCCGGACTGGATCCGGTATTCGCCTGGGATCATCACGCGCTCCTTATACGATCGGGTTGTGGACGGTGACGAGCTTGGAGCCGTCCGGGAAGGTGGCTTCCACCTGAATATCCGGGATCATCTCCGGCACGCCCTCCATCACCTGATCGCGCGTCAGGACGTGGCGGCCCGCCTCCATCAGCGCGGCGACGGTTTCGCCATCGCGCGCGCCTTCCATGATGAAGGCGCTGATCAACGCGACCGATTCCGGGTAGTTGAGCTTTACCCCGCGCGCAAGGCGGCGTTCGGCAACCAGCGCGGCGGTAAACAGCAACAGCTTGTCTTTTTCTCTGGGGGTCAGTTCCATAACGTTTCTCTTATGTCTGCCAGATGCGCGGCGAACAGGCGGTTTTGGTAGTAAGAAGCGGGCGAAGCGACTGCCAGATGTCGCGCATCGCCCGCTGGCAAATCAGGTTGTCGTGGGAGAGAAAACGCACCGACAGCAGAGCGTCGGTGAGCGTTGCCCCCGCAAAATGGCCCAGAGGCGCGAGCAGCGCGCGCACCGTGTCGAGATGATCTTCCCGGGCCGGATAGAACAGCAGGGTGCCGATCCACGGGTGTCCGGCAACGGGCGTGAGATCGCCGTCGCCGAGGTGCTGGCGTTCTATCAGGCGCGGTTCGTCATCCACCCACACCTCAAGGCGGCTCTCCAGCGTGCCGTGGCTGAAGGTCTCACCGATTACCGGGCGGCCCAGGCAGTACAGCTCCCACGCCAGCAGCGTGCTGGAAGCCTTAAGGTGGAAGACGGAACGCAGCGCGGCGTTCGCGCCGGGAAAGATAATGGTGTCCTGCGGCAGCCACTCCAGCGTGGCGTTTTCATCAAGATAAAAGTGCTGGCTCAGACGCGCCTGCGGGCCGCTGCTGCGGTAGAACTTGCTGGCGCCGGGCATGGTGATAAGCGCGTGGCTTTTGGCATCGAGCCGAACGGAAATATCCAGCGAATCGCCGCCCACAACGCCGCCGGGCGGGTGCAGCAGATAGAGGTGGCAGGTTTTTCCTTCGGGGTAAAACGGACGTTGTACGGTGAGCGGCCCGACGTGGCGCGCGGAACGCAGGAGGGTTTTCTCAGGGGCGTGACAAAACTGCAGGGCAAGCGACGCCTGCCAGCCTTTATACGTATTATCAGTGACCTGAGCTGCTAACATGCTGCTTCCATCTGCGCATCATCGGGGTCGTTTCAGTATGCCCTGGCGGAAATGAAGGCTGTCATATGAGTCGCTTATGGATAGAGGAAATTAAAAAGCACGGCCCGGGGCCGTGCTCTGTGTGAAGCATGACGATCCTATTTCAGGTGGTCATGCAATGCTGCACCTGCCTGCTCAAGGGCGACTTTAACCGTTGGCTCCTGGCTCAGCGGGTTAAGCAGGCCGTAATCGTGGATCATGCCGTTATAGCGCGTGACGGTCACCGGGACGCCAGCCGCATCCAGTTTACGCCCGAATGCTTCACCTTCATCCCGCAGAACGTCCAGCTCAGCTGTCTGAATCAGCGTCTCCGGGAAGCCTTTCAACTGTGCAGTGCTGGCGCGAAGCGGAGAGGCAAGGATATTGTTACGATCGGCAGCGCTGGTGGTGTAGTTGTCCCAGAACCATTTCATCATGTTTTTTGACAGGAAGTAGCCATTTTCGAACTGGTGATAGGAAGCCGTATCAAAGCTGGCGTCCGTCACTGGCCAGAGCATCACGTTGTAGCGAATTTTTGGCCCATTAAACTGTTTGGCCTGCAACGCCACTGAAGCCACCATGTTGCCGCCCACGCTGTTACCAACCAGGCCCAGACGGCTGCCGTCCACGCCAATTTCCTGGCCGTGCTCGGCTACCCATTTTGTCGCTTCATAGGCCTGATTGATTGCCACCGGGAAATGGGCTTCAGGTGACGGTGTGTAATCAACGTAAACCGCTGCGGCGCCTGATGCACGAACCAGATCGCGGATTAAACGTTCGTGGGTTGGAAAATCACCCAGCACCCAACCGCCACCGTGGAAGAACATAAATACCGGGAGCGTACCGGCAGCATGTTCAGGCTTCACAATTTTTAGGGCGATCGTCTGGCCATTGACCTGGATCGTTTTTTCAGTCACCTGAGCGGGCGGCAATTTTGCTCCTTGCTGTGCGCCGATCAGTACCTGGCGGGCCTCCTGCGGGGTCATCTGTTCCATCGGTTTCCCTTTGCCAGCATTCAGGACATCAAGAAATGCCTGTACGCCTGCGGTCGGGGCTGGAGTATTGGTGGTTTGAGCGGATGCCGCGGCTGACGCGAAGACGGAAGAAATCAGGATGGCGGTTAATGTTTTCATGGTGGTACCCCTTTTAACGTATTTGATTGGATAACTAAATAGTGCGCTACTTAGTTGTTGATGTAATACTTGCGCGCAAGATACTTTTAGTCAAACATTATTTATAATTTTTTTTAGACAACAGATTCAGGGTTGAAAGAAAAATGAAAGAAAACAAAACACTAGATGATTTATTGTGCTTCTCGCTGTACTCGGTCACCAATGCGTTCGTGCGCCAGTATCGCCCCCTGCTGCAGGAGATGGATCTGACCTATCCGCAATTTGTTGTTTTGATGGCGCTTTATGAGAAAGACAACATCCCGCTTCGCGATCTCAGCGATAAAACCTATTTTGATTCAGGCACATTGACCCCGCTGGTTCAGAAGCTTGAGGCAAAAGGTTTTCTCAACCGTATCGCGGTTGTGGGGGATGAAAGGATGAAAAATGTCGTATTGACCGATAAGGCGAAAGAACTGAAAAAGCAGGTGATGGCGCTGCCGGACCAGATTCGCTGCAGCATGCGGATGAATGATGATGAGCTGGAAATGCTAAAAAAACTCTCCCGAACGCTGCTGGAAGATTTGTAAGCGCACTTCGGTGGGGCTGAACCCACCGAAGCGATGTGTCGTTACCGGTAGTCCTCCGCATCCACATCATACCCGGACGGCTCCCAGCGGATCGCCAGCAATGACGCCAGACCGATAAACGGCGCCAGCGCAATCACCCAGAACACGGCGGTGTCGAGAGACGCGACCAGCAGCGGGAACAGGAACAGCGACAGCGTGGAGCTGCTGCGCATCAGCGTCTGGTTGAGACCCACGCCCACGCCGCGCAGCGAGGTCGGGTAGCTCAGCGAGGCGAACGTCATGGTATGCGCGCCCGGGCCAAATCCCTGACCGAACAGGAAAAGCGCCAGCATCGCCACGGCAAGCACCCCTTCAGAGGCACCGTCCGGTCGACCAATCAGCGCCAGCCCCAGCAGCGCCACAAGCTGACAGGCGTAACCCGCCAGCGACATCCGCCACGCGCCGAAGCGCGGCACGTAGCGCACCGCCAGTAATCCGCCGATAAACGCAAAAAGCAGGTTCAGCGCCAGCGAGATCACAATAGTGGTCAGCATAGACTGCACGAAGAAGCTTGAAATAATCACCGGCAGGCCAAAGGCCACGGCGTTATAGGCGAACGAGGAGACGACGGACAGCAGCGTGGCGAGCGTGGTACGCCGCAGATAGATGCCGCGGAACAGGTTCAGATAGTTCGACCATTTGGCTTTATTCACGACAGGCGCAGGCTGGGTGAGCGCATCCTGCGGGACGTGAGCGTTAATATTGTACGACTGCCGCAAAATGGACGCCGCCTCTTTCAGGTTGCCCTGATTCGCCGCCCAGACCGGCGATTCGCTCATATAGCGGCTGCGGATGGCGATAATCACCAGCGCGGGTACTGCACCAAAGCCGAGAATCAAACGCCAGAGCCATTCGCTGTGGCTTTCCGGCAGCACGGCGTAGAAAAAGAGAACCAGAAGGTAAGAGATGCTGATCGCCGCATACCAGGTAGGGCACCACATCGCGACGCTGGAGGCCTTATTGCCCGGCCCTTTCAGCCTGGCAAACTCGCTCAGGAACGCCATCGCCACGGGAAGGTCAATCCCCACGCCAAGGCCCATCACAAAGCGCGCGCCCGCCAGCACATATTCATTCGGGGCCAGCGCGCAGGCGATAGCGGCGACGACAAAGAATACCATGTCGGCCATAAAGACGCGGTAGCGCCCGATTTTATCCGTGAGGTAACCGCCGAGCAGCGCCCCGACAATGGCACCAAAGGTAATCGCCGAGGCCACCATGCCGGTACCGGCGGGCGTCAGGTTAAATTCGCGGGTAATGTCTTTAATGCCGAACGCCAGTGCACCCAGATCGTACGCATCGAGGAAAATCCCGCCCAGAGCGATACCGACCACGATGCGGGCATTTGCCCGGCCCTGTGAGCCGTCATTAACGAGACGTGAAACGTCCGATGCACTGCGCACCCACTGAATGTCGCCATCAGGGGGAATTCCTGCCGTTGAAAGGGGAGTTGTGTCTGTGATTTCTGCCATTTTCTTTTTGTGTGGTTGTGTTGTGTCTCTAACAGTTACCACAGGCAGAAGGTGACAAAAATCACATTTGGTTATAAGGCATAACTAACCGCCTACTCGGGATCTTTTTTCTTTCGCTTGAGCTTCGTCCAGATCTTCGTTTCCTGGCGTCGCCACAGGCGCTGGATATTGTCGTGATGACGCAGCAGGATCAGGCAGGAGAGCATCGATACCGGGAAGGTGAACTGCGGTTTAAACCACCAGACGTAAAACGGGGCGATCAGCGCGCTGACGATGGCACCCAGCGACGAATAGCCGCTCAGCAGAATGGTCAGCAGCCAGGTCCCGGCCATGACGCCGGTTAAGTCCCATCCGATGGGCGCGATGGCACCAAAGGCGGTCGCCACCCCTTTGCCGCCTTTAAAGCCGAAAAATACGGGCCAGATATGGCCGACGCAGGCGGCGATGGCGATGAGCCCCAGCCAGAACGGCGTGACGCCCAGCGCATAGGCGCCCCAGACGGGTAGCATCCCCTTCAGAACATCAAAAATCAAAACCGCTACGGCTGCTCCCTTGCCGCCAATTCGAAGCACGTTGGTCGCTCCCGGATTCCCGGAACCACTTTCACGCGGGTCAGGTAACCCGGCAATGCGGCAGACCAGAATGGCGCTGGAGATTGAGCCGCAAAGATAGGCGAGGAGGATCATTCCAGGCGCGATTGCACTCATAACGCTGTTCCGTTTTGAAAATGTATCTGTATTCTCAGCATCTGTGGATAATACGCATAATTCGCCGGAAGTGGTATCCGGTTTAGCCAAAAAGCAGGCAGGTCGTGATGGATATTGTATTTATAGAGCAACTTTCGGTAATCACCACAATTGGTGTTTACGACTGGGAACAGACCATCGAGCAGAAACTGGTGTTCGATATCGAAATGGGATGGGATAACCGCAAATCGGCAAAAAGCGATGACGTGAATGACTGTCTGAGCTATGCCGACATCAGCGAAGCGGTGATCGGCCACGTGGAAGGACAGCGTTTTGCGCTGGTGGAACGGGTGGCGGAAGAGGTGGCGGATCTGCTGCTGACCAAATTCAACTCACCGTGGGTACGCATTAAGCTGAGCAAGCCGGGGGCTGTGGCGCGCGCCGCCAACGTGGGCGTCATCATTGAGCGTGGCACAAATCTGAAAGGAAAGATTTAACGTCATAATTGCTAAACCATTTTAGGTTATATCGGTCTTAAGGCTGTATCTTTCACGGTAGCCGTTAGGGGCGACCGTTTTTTTATATCTTTTTTTAGGGGTTTATAGATGAGCGATATGCACTCGCTGCTGGTGGCGGCAATTCTGGGTGTGGTCGAAGGATTGACGGAGTTTTTACCGGTTTCCAGTACGGGCCATATGATTATCGTTGGCCATCTGCTGGGCTTCGAAGGCGATACCGCAAAGACGTTTGAGGTGGTAATTCAGCTGGGCTCGATTCTGGCGGTGGTGGTGATGTTCTGGCGTCGCCTGTTTGGCCTGATCGGCATCCATTTTGGCCGTCTGCCGCAGCGTGAAGGAGAGGGCAAAGGCCGCCTGACGCTGATTCACATCCTGCTCGGGATGATCCCGGCGGTGGTATTGGGGCTGGTATTCCACGACACCATTAAATCGCTGTTTAACCCGATTAACGTCATGTACGCGCTGGTGGTGGGCGGTTTCCTGCTGATTGCCGCGGAAGTGCTGAAGCCAAAAGTCCCGCGTGCGGAAGGCCTGGACGATATGACCTATCGTCAGGCGTTTATCATTGGCTGCTTCCAGTGTCTGGCGCTGTGGCCGGGCTTCTCCCGTTCAGGTGCGACCATTTCAGGCGGGATGCTGATGGGCGTGAGCCGCTATGCGGCGTCCGAGTTCTCGTTCCTGCTGGCGGTGCCGATGATGATGGGCGCCACCGCGCTGGACCTTTACAAAAGCATTGGCTTCCTGACCACAGGCGATATTCCGATGTTTGCCGTGGGCTTTATCACCGCCTTTATCGTGGCGCTGATTGCCATCAAAACCTTCCTGCAGCTGATTAAGCGTATCTCGTTCATTCCGTTCGCGATCTACCGCTTTATCGTCGCGGCTGCGGTGTACGTGGTCTTCTTCTGATAACCGATTGCCCTCACTCTTTCGGCTGAGGGCAACGCTTTTCCTTCCACGCGGTAACCGCGTCAATCCGCCGTTTGGTTAGCTCCTCGCGAATCTCCGGGCCTTTAAATCCTGCCTCAACCACGTCTTTCGTTGGCACCGCTTTTGCGACTTCCCACGCTTCGCGCAGCAAACGCCCCTGGGGATAATCGGACGCTTCAAACCCGGTGCGACCGCGCACGTCCGCTTCGCTGGTGAGCGCAATCTGCTCCACGCGCTGCGGCTTGCGCCAGGCGTCAATATTATCGAACAGCTTCACGATGGTGGCGGGCTTCAGGATCGGGAAGGTATGGATCAGGTCGTGGAACTCGGCGACCAGCTTTGCCAGATCGCGGATGTCATTCGGCACGCGCAGACGCTGGCAGAGCCCGTCAACCAGCTTTACCCCCGCCGGACCGTGCCCGTGATGGCGCGGCCAGAACTCTTTCGGCGTTAAGCCTTTGCCGAGATCGTGGCACAGGGTGGAAAAACGTACGTCCACCTCAGGGCTGAGCATGGCGGCCATGCTCAGCGTCATCAGCGTGTGCACGCCGGTATCAATTTCGGGATGCCATTTCGCCGGTGCGGGCACGCCAAACAGCGCGTCGATTTCCGGGAATAGCACCTTCAGCGCGCCGCAGTCGCGCAGAACCTGGAAAAAGACCTGCGGGTTGCGGGTGGTGAGGGCATTTTCCGTCTCTTTCCAGACGCGCTCCGGCGTCAGGTGTTCCAGCTCGCCCGCCTCGGTCATGGCCGTCATCAACGCCATCGTCTCATCCGCAATACGGAAGCTCAGATGCGCGTAACGCGCGGCAAAACGCGCCACGCGCAGCACGCGGAGCGGATCTTCAGAAAATGCCGGGGAGACGTGACGCAAAAGACGATCGCGCAGGTCGTCCTGCCCGCCGTAGGCGTCGATGATATGGCCGTTTTCGTCCTGGGCCAGGGCGTTAATGGTGAGATCGCGGCGCAGCAGATCCTGCTCCAGCGTCACATCCGGCGCGGCGTAGCAGGTGAAGCCGGTATAACCGGAACCGGATTTCCGTTCGGTACGCGCCAGGGCGTACTCTTCCCGGCTTTTCGGATGCAGGAACACGGGAAAATCGCGGCCTACCTGCTGGTAGCCCGCGTCGAGCATCTCTTCCGGGGTGGCGCCCACCACCACCCAGTCTTTATCTTTGACCGGCAGACCTAACAACGCATCACGTACCGCACCACCGACCAGATAACTCTTCACGCCCAACTCTCCCGTTTTCTCTTTTCCAGAATGATACGTAAGTCTGGCAGAGAAGACGAATTAGTTCATCCAGCGATCTTTACGCTTACGGCTTGGGATCAGATGTGGCAGAACCAAACCCAGCACCAGACCGACGCCCAGCACGCCGCCACCATACATAAACCACTGCATGATAATGGTGCGCTGTTTGTCATCAAGCTGCAGGTTCGCGGCGTTCACTTTTTTCTGCGCGACGATCAGCTCGTTTTTGAGCTTTTGATTCTCTTCTTTCAGACCGTTGATCACGCCGTCGCTCTGCGCCACTTTCTGCTGCATTTCAGCGGTGCGCTGGTTCCAGGTCCCGTCGATGTTGTTCAGCTTGTCGGTCAGGGTCTTCACCTGGTTTTCCAGATCCGGCACGCGGGTGCGCAGGCTTGGCACGGTGCTCAGCTCTTTCATTGGGATCCAGGAAGTACGGCCGGAACTGTCGCGAACCTGACCGTAATTGGTCTCCGCGTTGGTCTGCAACAGGGTGACTTCCTCGCCGGCATTCACCGTGCCCACGAGGCGATAATTATCTCCGGGGCCACTGCGCACCCAGGTGTTAAGTTCGTCAGAAACGTAACGCTTCTCTTCAGCGTGCACTGCGGTTGCGGCGCTAAAAGCGAGTAAAGTAAGTCCAATCAGGCGTAATTTAAGCATCATTAGTCGTTATTTTCATAAAAAGTGGAACGATAGTAGTGGCAACAGTGTCTCTACGCAAAGCATTCATCAGCAATCAGAATCATCTGTGTCACGACTCTACACATTTACGCCCGACAAATTGCTCATTGCATGGCAATTTGGCGCAAAATACTATGTACTGACAAATAAATGGCGAGGAAGTTCGCCCTCATTGACGCGTCTGTGACGCCCGCAAAAGTACAAGGCTATGGCTCAGGAAATCGAATTAAAATTTATCGTCGAAAAAGACAGCGTTGACGCGCTCCGTCAGCATCTGAATACGCTCTCCGGCGAGCACCATGAACCCGTACCGTTGCTCAACATCTACTACGAAACGCCGGACAACTGGCTGCGCAACCACGATATGGGGCTGCGCATCCGCGGCGCGAACGGACGCTACGAGATGACGATGAAAATCGCCGGCCGCGTGGTCGGCGGTTTGCATCAGCGCCCGGAATACAATATCGACATCAGTAAGCCAGAACTTGAGCTGGAACGTTTCCCGGCGGAAGTCTGGCCGGAAGGCGAACTGCCCGCCACGCTGGCAGGGCAGGTGCAGCCGCTGTTCAGCACCGATTTCGCTCGTGAGAAATGGCTGGTGACGGAAGGCAAGAGCCGCATTGAAATCGCGCTGGATTTAGGCGAGGTGAAGGCGGGTGAGTTCCAGGAACCGATCTGCGAGCTGGAGCTGGAACTTCTGGAAGGAGATGCGAGCGACGTGCTGAAGCTGGCGCGCAAGCTGGTAAGCCAGCCGGGTTTACGTCAGGGCAGCTTGAGCAAAGCGGCGCGCGGCTACCACCTGGCTGCCGGAAATGCGCCACGCGTGCTGAGAGAGACTCCGATTTTGCGCGTCGTCCCGAAAGCCAGCATTGAGCAGGGCATGGAAGCGGCGCTGGAGCTGGCGCTCTCCCAATGGCAGTACCATGAAGAATTGTGGGCGCGTAACGTCAAAAATGCCAAAAAACAGGTGCTGGCCGCTATCGGACTGGTGCGTCATACCCTGACGCTGTTTGGTGGTATCGTACCGCGTAAAGCTAGCGCTCACTTACGCGATCTGCTGACCCAGACCGAAACGCTGCTGCTTTCCGACGTGTCGGCGCAAACCGCGCTTTATAGCCCGCAAAATGCCGCGGCAAAACTGGCGCTGACCGAGTTTCTGGTGACGCGCGGCTGGCGCGTCTTCCTCGATGCAAAAGCGCAGACCAAAATCGCGGACAACTTTAAACGCTTCGCGGATATCCATCTTTCCCGCCACGCCGCCGAGCTGAGAACCACCTTCGCGCATCCGCTGGGCGACCAGTATGGCGACCAGCTTCCCCGCCTGGCGCGTAATATCGACAGCATGTTGCTTCTGTCGGGAGCGTACGAGGGCGTGAAGGCGCAGGCCTGGCTGGAGAACTGGCAGGGGCTTAAGCATGCCATTGAGACCCGTCAGCAGATTGAGATCGAGCATTTCCGCAACGAAGCCATTTCGCAGGATCCATACTGGCTGCACAGCGGAAAACGTTAATTCTGGCAAGGAACCCCTGATATGCCGCTTTCTTCGCAGTTACAGCAGCACTGGCAAACCGTTTGCGAACGTCTGCCCGAGTCGTTACCCGCGTCATCGTTAAGCGAGCAGGCGAAAAGCGTGCTCACGTTCAGTGATTTTGTGCAGGAGAGCGTCAGCGCCAATCCTGACTGGCTGGCAGAGCTGGAAAGCGCGCCGCCGCAGGCTGACGAGTGGCGGCACTATGCTGGCTGGCTGCAAACCGCGCTGGCAGAGGTGGCGGATGAAGCCACGCTGATGCGCGTTCTGCGTCAGTTCCGCCGCCGGGTGATGGTGCGCATTGCCTGGGCGCAGGCGCTGGAGCTGGTGAGTGAAGAGAGCACCTTGCAGCAGCTGAGCGAGCTGGCACAGACGCTGATTGTCGCCGCGCGGGACTGGCTCTACGCCGCCTGCTGTAAAGAGTGGGGCACGCCGTGCAGCGAAGAAGGGGTTCCGCAGCCGCTGTTGATTCTGGGGATGGGCAAGCTGGGCGGCTGCGAGCTGAACTTCTCCTCGGATATCGACCTGATCTTTGCCTGGCCGGAGAATGGTGCCACGCGAGGCGGTCGTCGCGAGCTGGATAACGCCCAGTTCTTTACCCGACTCGGGCAGCGTCTGATTAAGGCGCTGGACCAGCCTACGCAGGACGGCTTTGTTTACCGCGTGGACATGCGCCTGCGCCCGTTTGGCGACAGCGGCCCGCTGGTGCTGAGCTTCGCCGCGCTGGAAGATTATTACCAGGAGCAGGGGCGCGACTGGGAGCGTTACGCGATGGTCAAAGCGCGGATCATGGGCGACAGCGACGACGCTTACGCCAATGAGCTGCGCGCCATGCTGCGCCCGTTCGTGTTCCGCCGTTACATCGACTTTAGCGTGATCCAGTCCCTGCGCAATATGAAAGGGATGATCGCCCGCGAGGTGCGCCGTCGCGGTCTGAAGGACAACATCAAGCTTGGCGCGGGCGGCATCCGCGAAATCGAATTTATCGTTCAGGTCTTCCAGCTGATCCGCGGCGGGCGCGAGCCGTCGCTGCAGTCCCGCTCGCTGCTGCCGACGCTGAGCGCCATTGAGCAACTGCATTTGCTGCCGGACGGTGACGCGCAAACCCTGCGCGAGGCCTATCTGTTCCTGCGTCGTCTGGAAAACCTGTTGCAAAGCATCAACGACGAACAGACCCAGACCCTGCCGGGCGATGACCTTAACCGGGCGCGCCTGGCCTGGGGCATGCGGGTGGATGACTGGTCAACGTTGACCGAACGGCTGGATGCCCATATGGCAGGCGTTCGCCGCATCTTTAACGATCTGATTGGCGACGACGAAAGTGAATCGCCGGACGATGCGCTCTCCGAGCACTGGCGCGAGCTGTGGCAGGACGCGCTCCAGGAAGATGACACCACGCCGGTGCTGGCGCACTTAAGCGACGATGCCCGCCATCGCGTGGTGGCCTTGATTGCCGATTTCCGCCTTGAGCTGAACAAGCGCGCCATTGGCCCGCGCGGTCGGCAGGTGCTGGATCATCTGATGCCGCATCTGCTGAGCGACGTCTGCTCCCGCGAGGATGCGCCGGTGCCGCTGTCGCGCATGATGCCGCTGCTGAGCGGGATTATCACGCGTACCACCTATCTTGAACTGCTGAGCGAGTTTCCGGGGGCGCTGAAACACCTGATTTCCCTCTGCGCCGCGTCGCCGATGGTGGCCAACAAGCTGGCGCGATACCCACTGCTGCTGGACGAACTGCTTGACCCGAACACGCTCTATCAGCCGACGGCGACGGACGCTTACCGCGACGAGTTGCGCCAGTATTTGCTGCGCGTGCCGGAAGAGGACGAAGAGCAGCAGCTGGAGGCGCTGCGTCAGTTTAAGCAGGCGCAGATGCTGCGCGTAGCGGCAGCGGATATCGCGGGTACGCTGCCGGTAATGAAAGTGAGCGATCACTTAACCTGGCTGGCGGAGGCGATCATCGACGCGGTAGTCCACCAGGCGTGGGTGCAGATGGTGGCCCGCTATGGCCAGCCGAAGCATCTTGCTGACCGCGAGGGGCGAGGGTTTGCCGTGGTCGGTTACGGCAAGCTGGGCGGCTGGGAGCTGGGCTACAGCTCCGATCTGGATCTGATTTTCCTGCACGACTGCCCGGTTGACGTGATGACCGACGGCGAACGTGAGATCGACGGGCGGCAGTTCTACCTGCGCCTGGCCCAGCGCATCATGCACCTGTTCAGCACCCGCACTTCGTCGGGCATTCTGTACGAGGTGGACGCGCGCCTGCGCCCGTCCGGCGCGGCAGGCATGCTGGTCACCTCGACGGACGCGTTTGCCGATTATCAGAAGAACGAAGCCTGGACGTGGGAACATCAGGCGTTAGTGCGTGCCCGCGTGGTGTATGGCGATCCGCAGCTCAAAACGCAGTTCGATGCGATCCGCAAGTCAGTCATGACGACCCCGCGCGAGGGCAGCACCCTGCAAACTGAAGTGCGCGAAATGCGTGAGAAAATGCGCGCGCATTTGGGTAACAAACATCGCGATCGCTTTGATATCAAAGCCGATGAGGGCGGGATTACCGATATCGAGTTCATCACTCAATACCTGGTGCTACTGCATGCCCACGACAAGCCGAAGCTGACGCGCTGGTCCGATAACGTGCGCATTCTGGAACTGCTGGCGCAAAACGACATTATGGACGAGCAGGAGGCGCAGGCCTTAACCCGCGCCTACACCACGCTGCGCGATGAACTTCATCACCTGGCATTGCAGGAACAGCCGGGCCACGTGGCGCTGGACTGTTTTACCGCAGAGCGCGCCCAGGTGACGGCAAGCTGGCAGAAATGGCTGGTGGAGCCGTGCGTAACAAAACAAGTGTGATATTATCGCGCGCAAATTGTGAATCTTTCTGGAGTCAGGAATGAAAGTAACACTGCCAGAGTTTGAACGTGCTGGAGTAATGGTTGTCGGGGATGTGATGCTGGATCGCTACTGGTATGGGCCGACCAGCCGCATCTCTCCTGAAGCGCCGGTACCGGTGGTTAAGGTCGACACCATTGAAGAGCGTCCAGGTGGCGCGGCAAACGTGGCGATGAACATAGCCTCGCTGGGCGCGCATTCGCGTCTGGTGGGCCTGACCGGCATTGACGATGCGGCGCGTGCGCTGAGCAAGTCGCTGGCGGACGTGAACGTGAAGTGCGACTTCGTTTCTGTTCCGACACACCCAACCATCACCAAGCTGCGCGTGCTGTCGCGTAACCAGCAGCTGATCCGCCTCGATTTTGAAGAAGGGTTCGAAGGCGTTGATCCTGAGCCGCTGCACGAGCGCATTAACCAGGCGCTGGGCAACATTGGCGCGCTGGTGCTGTCTGACTACGCCAAAGGCGCGCTGGCGAGCGTGCAAACGATGATTCAGCTGGCGCGTAAAGCCAGCGTACCGGTGCTGATCGATCCGAAAGGCACCGATTTTGAGCGCTATCGCGGCGCAACCCTGCTGACGCCAAACCTTTCTGAGTTCGAAGCGGTGGCGGGCAAGTGCAAAACCGAGGAAGAACTGGTTGAGCGCGGCATGAAGATCATTGCTGATTTCGAGCTGTCCGCGCTGCTGGTCACCCGCTCCGAGCAGGGGATGACGCTGCTGCAGCCGGGCAAGGCGCCGCTGCATATGCCAACCCAGGCGCAGGAAGTGTACGACGTGACCGGTGCCGGTGATACGGTGATCGGCGTGCTGGCGGCAACGCTGGCGGCGGGTAACTCCCTGGAAGAGGCGTGCTACTTCGCGAACGCCGCGGCGGGCGTTGTCGTCGGTAAATTGGGTACTTCAACCGTTTCGCCCATCGAGCTGGAAAACGCGGTGCGCGGGCGTGCGGATACCGGTTTTGGCGTGATGACCGAAGACGAGCTGAAGGTGGCCGTTGCCGCCGCGCGCAAGCGCGGTGAAAAAGTGGTGATGACCAACGGCGTGTTCGACATCCTGCATGCGGGCCATGTGTCGTATCTGGCGAACGCGCGCAAGCTGGGCGATCGCCTGATTGTGGCGGTCAACAGCGATGCGTCGACCAAACGTCTGAAAGGCGAAACGCGTCCGGTGAACCCGCTCGAGCAACGTATGATTGTGCTTGGCGCGCTGGAAGCGGTGGACTGGGTGGTGTCGTTTGAAGAAGATACCCCGCAGCGTCTGATTGCCGGGATCCTGCCAGACCTGCTGGTGAAGGGCGGCGATTACAAGCCAGAGCAAATCGCAGGTAGCGAAGAGGTCTGGGCCAACGGCGGTGAGGTGATGGTGCTCAATTTTGAGGACGGGTGTTCAACCACCAACATCATCAAGAAGATCCAGAAAGACAGTCAGTAAAAAACGGGCCAGTTGGCCCGTTTTTTTCACCCTCTCCCTGTGGGAGAGGGCATCAGGCCGCACTTACTCCTGATCGTCCACCGGTGGAATGGCCGGTGCCGGCTTCACTTCTTCCGGCGCATTGCGGTTTTCCAGCTCGCTCAGACGCTGTTCCAGCAGCGCCAGCTTCTCGCGGGTGCGCAGCAGAACCTGGGTCTGCACGTCGAACTCTTCGCGGCTGACTAAATCAAGGCGAACCAACTGCGCCTGCAGCGTCTGGCGGATTTTCTTCTCAACGTCATCACCAAATTCACGAATGCCCTTTGGCATGGACTCATGAACCTGACGCGCGATCTGCTCAATTTTTTTCGGGTCAATCATAATGGCTTCCCTTGATAAGTCGGTGTTGATGAACATTGTAGCGCGTCATGACCCAGGATAAAGCAGATTTGTTTGAAGCTTATGCATTGCCCAGGTTAATCAATAGCGTTATAGTTATCTCGCTTATTCTCAGGGCGGGGCGAAATTCCCCACCGGCGGTAAATCAGCTTAACGCTGAAAGCCCGCGAGCGCTTTGGGTGAATTCTCAAAGGTCAGCAGATCCGGTGTAATTCCGGGGCCGACGGTTAAAGTCCGGATGGGAGAGAGTAACGATCCAGTCGGGCATGGGCCCGCTCACGTTATCTTTTTGCCGCTTATACGGCGCTCCTAAGACTGCCCTGATTCTGGTAACCATATTGTTAATGAGGTTTTTTTACCATGAATCAGACGCTACTTTCCTCTTTTGGCACTTCAACTCAACGTGTTGAACATGCACTGGATGCACTGCGCGAAGGCCGCGGTGTGATGGTGCTTGACGATGAAAACCGTGAAAACGAAGGCGACATGATTTTCGCCGCCGAAAACATGACCGTTGAACAGATGGCGCTGACCATCCGTCACGGCAGCGGCATCGTATGCCTGTGTATTACCGAAGATCGTCGTAAGCAGCTTGAGCTGCCGATGATGGTTGAGAACAACACCAGCGCCTTTGGTACCGGCTTTACCGTGACCATTGAAGCGGCGCATGGCGTGACTACCGGTGTATCGGCGGCTGACCGCCTGACCACCGTGCGTGCCGCCATTGCTGATGATGCGAAACCCTCCGATCTGCATCGTCCAGGCCACGTCTTCCCGCTGCGCGCGCAGGCGGGCGGCGTGCTGACCCGTGGCGGTCACACCGAAGCGACGATCGACCTGGTGACACTGGCGGGCTTTAAGCCTGCGGGCGTGCTGTGTGAACTGACCAACGATGACGGCACCATGGCCCGCGCGCCAGAGTGCATCACCTTTGCGCGTCTGCACAACATGCCGGTTGTCACAATTGAAGATCTGGTGGAGTACCGCCAGGCGCACGAGCGTAAGGCCAGCTGAGACAGCTAATGTGAAAAAGCCGGGGAAACCCGGCTTTTTTGTCGCTAGTGGTAGTTAATTTTAAACAGCACCACAGTTTCAAACGGTCCGGACTGGATCGCTTTTCCCTCATCCCACGACAGCTCTGCCGTGTACTTTTGCTCATACTGCAACGTACTCCCGGTGAAGTCGGCATACTCCTGATAGTGGTTGAAGGTAAACGGATCCGTTCCGTTCAGAATACGCAGTTTTAGCCCGTTGCCAATCAACAGCGCCGTATCGTCAGCGCTGAGCTTTTCGTTCGTGTAGAATGACGAGTCCATTTTGAATCCATCAGAGCACTGCGCGTCCTGCACCTTGGTGGTTTTAACCGTAAATTCACGAACGCGCGTTTTCTGGTTCACAATGTCGCGAGCGCTGAAGGTGCCAAAATCGATCTCCTGGTTTTCAGGGTAGATGCTGAAGGTTGCCCCGCAGTCCAGAACGGTAATGTTTTGCAAGCCGTTGATGTGATACTTCAGGTTTTTCGCGTCGGCCATCTGGTTGACCCCGCCTTTACCGTCAAACTGCACCACGATGTAATCGCCGAGCGAACTCACGTAGCCGTGAGGCGGAATCGCCTTAATTTTTACAAACAGGCGAAAGCGGGCAATAAACGTGCGTGTCGTATGGACGTCATCCGGGTTACCGGAGCAGATCAGGTTTTCCCAGCCCATCTGCCGGATCTGAGCCGGGGTATAGATGAGGATGTTCTTGTTATCGAGACACTGGCGGGTATCCACGCCATTCGGCTGGCCCGTGGCATCGTAGTCCACACCTTCGTAGGTTACGCCAAGCTCATAGTAAGGGTCCGTTGCGGCCGGGTAAGGGTTGACCCAGGCGTAAACGTCTTCCGGCTGAAAGCCGCTGGTGACGTTGTGATCGCAGGTAACCGGGATTTTAATGTCATCTGATTCCCAGATTTTCTGCCCCACCTGCGCGTTGCTGGGGATAGCAAAGGGCGAGATGGTTTTTGTCTCTTCAACCGGCCCGCCTGAAGCACCAAGATAGCAGTCCAGCGCCAGCGCTTCTCTTACGGGCAGAGCGGATATCAGCAGCAGGAACAGCAGATTAGCGAGCTTGCGCATCTTTATCGACCTTATGTTCGCTGAGCGTACATTTCGCCGTGCCTGAACATTGCGCGTCGACCTTTTTCAGCGCACCGTAATCATCGATGTAGCCGATGCTGTAGTAGCTGCCGTGATAGTCACCGGTAGAGGTTGTTGCCGTCGCAAACGGGGCGATCATCAGGCTGTCAAAACCGGGCAGCATGGTTTTCGCATTTTTGCTCAGCCACGCCAGCGTGATGTAATAAGGCGTAGGGTTATGCACGGTGAGCCCTTTCGCGTTTGCGGTGACTTCCATACGCATTTCTGCCTGATCGCCTGCCTTTTTGGCGATCGCTTTGGGACGCCAGAACAGTTTGATCCTGCTCTGCATCGCGACCTGCATTACGCTGCGTTCCTCGCTCGCGCTGGAACTTTTCGGCGGCACCTCGCGCAGGTTGAAATAAAACAGCGATTCCCGGTCTTTCGGCAACCGGGCGGTCGCGGCCTGCTTCACAATCCGGACCTGAGACGAGGCGCCCGCTTCAAGACGTTGAATCGGCGGAAGCGCCATAAAATGGCTGTCCTCCTTGCGTCCGTTTTCATCTTCTATCCAGGAGAGCGCCAGATAAGGCAACGTTTTGCTCTGGTTATCAATCTTGAGGCTGCTGGCCTTATCGCTTTCCGGAAACACAATACGGGTGCGGTCCAGGTTAACGGCGGCGTGGGTGGTAAATGCGGTGCCGATTAACATCAGGCACAGGCTAGTGAATGAGGTCAGTTTCATCATGGTTTCTTACTGGCATGGCAGTATCAACTGCATACTGTTTTCAAGGTGTGAAGGCAGCGAGAAGCGACACTGCTGATTGTCACCCCACGTTACCCGGAATTGTTGTTCAGGCTCGACTGCTCCCAGCCAGACGTGGCCTTCGTCGGCGACCATGCCGATTTGCTGGTCACTTTCCAGCAGGTGAACAATCGCGCCCAGCGGCGGAGTGCCGGCTGGCGTACGGATAATGCCGGCAATATCGTTGCCAGCGCGCGTGGCAATCTGGCGGTAGCCAATCGCCCCCTCGGTCCAGGTGGTGGTCGTGATGCGGTTGTCCACATCGACGCCGTCAGGCAGGTTATCCAGATTGACCTGTACGCTGGCGGGAGAGTAACTGGAAACCGACGGTAAAACGCCGATACCAAAGCGGTTGGTTTCATCCCGCGACATATTCAGCGGAATGTTGCCGACGCCGTCGGTGCTGACCATCACGCGCGGTTCGTTTCCGTAGCTGCGACGGTGCAGCGCCGCGCCTTTGGCCGTTGAGGTAAACGAGCCATTCCAGCTGGCGCTCAGGGAGTTATATTCATCAGCTTTATAACTTCCGGAGATATTCAGATCGCCAAACGGTGAATAATGCTGATAGTTGCCGCTCATCTGTGCGCCCGCGTCCGCGTGTTCACTCTCCGTCCCCGCGGAGACGCCCCAGGTATTATTGCGATCGGACGTGTCGTACCAGGAGACATTTTGGCTCAGGCTATCGCTGTTGTGCAGATCGTAACTGAGGCGATGATCCGGATCGATCGGTACGCTCAGGGACAGGTAAAACTGCGTATCGTCGTCTTCATCTTCGTAATGCGTCTTGCTCCAGGAGAGGGTGACGCCGAGGTTTTTCCAGCGCCCCAGATCAAAGTTATAGCCTGCGGTAATGCTTCCGGTCGTGGACGGGGCTTCGTTCCACCAGGTCTGACGCAGTACGTTGACGTAGAGGTTGAGCGATAACGGGCTGATGTACTGGCTGGCGGTTACACTCAGCGTCTGCTTTTCTGTCTGACGATCGTTGTCGTCATAATCAAGGAAGCGGGCATAGCTCAGGAATTTCCGATCGGAGTAGCGGTAGCTGGCAAGCGTAAGCTGGCTGCCGGTGGTATCGAAACGCTTACTGTAGTTAAAACGATAGCTGTAACCCGTCTGGCTATCCTGGAAGGGGAGCTGGCTGGTGGCCTGCGTGACGTCAAAAGAGAGGGCACCCAGATGCGCCATATTTTGCCCGATCCCGGCGGCAATGGAACGGTAATGATCCCCGTCGGCAAGCGTCCCGCCATAGAGCGAGGTGTTTGACAGCATTCCCCATGAGAATTCACCGCTCATAAAACCGGTGTCTTCGACGTCATGAGAGGCGTCTTTACGCGCTTTACCCGCCGCCAGCTTGTAGCGAACCTGCCCTTTACGCGTTAAAAAAGGCACCGATTCCGCCGAGACCTGGAAGGTGCTGACGCGCCCGTCTTCCTCCGTCACTTTTACGTCCAGCGTCCCCTGAACGGACTGGTTAAGATCCTGAATAACAAAGGGGCCAGGCGGAACTTTACTTTGATAAATTACGCGATCGGACAGGCTGACGGTGACGGTCGCGTTGGTTTGCGCGATACCGGTAATTTGTGGCGCATAGCCACGCAGCGACCAGGGCAGCATGCGCTCATCGCTGATCAGGGAGGCGCCGGTATAGGTAAAAGCGTCAAAGATTGAGGACTGGAAGTCCGTTTCACCCAGCGTCAGCTTAGCACCAAGTGAAGGAAGAGGGCGGAACATGTAGACGCGCGAAAAGCGTCCGTCATGATCCGAACCTGCATCGGTATGCGTTTGGCTGTACTGATAATCACTGCGCAGGCGCCATGCGCCCATATTCGCGCCTGCCGTGCCATAGGTGTTGGCGTTGTTGGTGCTGCTGCCGTCGCTGGGCTGATAGTGGCTGGCGAACAGGTTGTAATCCAGAATCACGCCCGGTACGCCATTGTCCCACGTTGCGGGTGGCATCCAGTCGGCGGCGCGGTACTGCAACCATGCCTGGGGTACGGTGACCTTCAGCGTCTGGGTCGCTTGTTCAAAATTAAAGGTGATATCCGGTCTGGAGGAAAAGTCGACGCATCCCTCTTTTTCGGGTAAGGCGTCGCGGACTTCCTCTTTCAGGGCAAACGTATCCGCCAGTTCAGGAGGAATACACACCTGTACCGTGTTATTTACCTCTTTCCAGCTAAGCTGCCAGCCGTTAGCCAGCGGTGTGTCGTTAATGGATACGGTAACAAAATAGCTGCCAGGGGTAACCGCTATTTCATTTTTAAAAAGGGAGAGATCAACGCTGCTCCGCTGGTCTTTATCAATGGCATTGATATTAAACTCGGTGGCAGAGGCAATCTTCGTCATTAACAGGGACGCAATGATGATTTTAGATTGTAATTTATATGTCATCATCCTGTTACCAAAATAATATCACATACCGGCTGGCAAATAATGCCAGCCGGTTTTATCGTGATGCATTACCTTATTTGTACATCAGCACATAGTTGGCAGTCGCTTCAACCTGACCCGCTGTGGCAGTTTTACCCTGAGCAACTTCCATTAATGCTTTGAAGTGCAGAGTCTGAGTGGTGGAACCCGACAGTAGATCGACCGTTTGAGCCGAACCCAGGGTGATGTTGGCTTCGTTGTTGTCCAGCAGACGAACACCGACGTTCTGAGCACCGCTAGCATAGGTGTTGCTCATCAGGCTGGTGTCAGTAGCGTCAGTTGCTGCGCTGGTGAAGGTCACGTCAACTTTGGTCACTGGCGTATCCGTTTCGTCCGCCGGATCGTCAAGCTGGCAGTTCTCCAGATTGATATCAACCGGAACAGCGGTAGACTTTTTGTTAGCGTTGATCACGGCAGTGGTAACTTCACCGAGGTCCACTTCTTTATCAACGCTGTCTGGTGCAATGCTGCACGGTGCATCAATGACCACGCCTTTGAATTTGATTTTGCCGGAACCCTGGTCATCAGCAAAAGCAGAACCCGAAACGATGGCAGCCATCGCAACCGCTAACAGTACTTTTTTACCCATATACATGAAAATATCCTTTTTCAATTGAATTCATAATCTGAATATTAATTTTCAGAATACTCGTAAAGTATAACGGGTTGAGGGAGGCTTTTACGATTAATGAGGCTTAAAGATATTTTTAGAGGAGGTTAATATATAATTTATTACTATCGTAACCGGTTAATATTTCATGCAGCAGCGGTTTTTTAAGCACAATTTAATTGGGGAATATTGCACTTAAAAATATCCATAAAAACTTTTGATTTTCCAATTGTAAATACAGAGCCGCAGACAGTGTAAAATGCAACGGCTGTGCTGGGGCGCATCAAAGAATTGCCCTCATCGATGAGGGCATCCGTGTCAGCCTATACCTGCCGTTTGCAGCAGAACCAGGCTTAACCCCATCACCGACATGCCGCACAGCACGCCGTAGCTGGGATTATTGTTAGGATCGATCTCTTTCGCCAGCGGCATCAGCTCATCTACGGAGAGCGCAACCATAATCCCGGCCACGGCAGCCATAATCGCCGCCATCACGACAGGGGAGACGAGGCTTCCAAGGATCAGCCACGCCAGCACGCCGCCGAGAATTTCGGCCATCCCGGAAATCCCCGCCCAGAAGACGGCTGTACGTTTTGAACCCGTTGCGGCATAAACCGGCCCGGCCACGGCAAGTCCTTCAGGAATATTGTGTAAGGCTACCGCCAGCGCGACACCAAATCCCATTTCCAGATTACTGCTGGCCGTGACATACGTGGCGACACCTTCCGGGAAGTTGTGCAGGCTGATTCCCAGCGTCAGCAGGATCGCCGTGCGCTTGATGTTGCCGGGGATTGGAGTAACGCTTTTTTGCATCAAATCCTGAGGGTGGGCGTGGGGCAGCATACGGTCGAGCGCAAAATAGCCCAGCAGGCCGACGATGAACATGCCGTAGCCCAGAACCAGAGACATGCCCTCGGTGTGAAGTGCTGCTGGCAGCATCTCCATCAGCGAGATAAGCAGCATGATGCCAGCGGCGAAGCCCAGCGAGAACGCCAGAAGACGATTAGACGGTTTTTGCCCGAGCACGCCGAGGAACGCACCGATAAAGGTCGCGGCACCCGCAAGCACGGTCAAAATTAAGGGTACTGACATGCACTCTCCTTAAGCGATATCTTACGTTCAAATTTCCTGATGATGATCTTCACGGTTATCTGCGTTTATCTTCACCTGAATGCGCGTAATGTAGAACCATCAAATTGACACCTTCTCTAAGGATACCACCATGTCTTCTTCTCGTATGCCTGCACTGTTTTTAGGCCACGGCAGCCCAATGAACGTTCTGGAAGACAACGTTTATACCCGCGCCTGGCGTCATCTGGGGGAGACATTGCCGCGTCCGAAGGCGATTGTGGTGGTGTCTGCGCACTGGTTTACCCGTGGTACCGGCGTGACGGCCATGGAAGCGCCTAAAACCATTCATGATTTCGGCGGCTTCCCGCAGGCGCTGTATGATACGCATTATCCGGCTCCCGGCTCGCCTGCGCTGGCACAGCGGCTGGTAGAGTTGCTCGCACCTGTTCCAGTGGCGCTGGATAAAGAAGCCTGGGGCTTTGACCACGGCTCGTGGGGCGTGCTGATTAAGATGTACCCTGATGCAGATATTCCGATGGTGCAGTTAAGTATCGACAGCACTAAACCGGCGGCCTGGCATCTGGAAATGGGCCGCAAACTGGCGACCCTGCGTGATGAGGGCATCATGCTGGTGGCAAGCGGCAACGTGGTGCATAACCTGCGTACGGCGCGCTGGCACGGTGAGAACACGCCATACCCGTGGGCGAGCGCTTTTAACGCCTACGTCAAAGCGAACCTGACCTGGCAAGGCCCGGTTGAAAAGCATCCGTTAGTGAACTATCTGGATCACGAAGGCGGTTCGCTCTCTAACCCGACGCCGGAACACTTCCTGCCGCTGCTGTATGTGTTAGGTGCATGGGACGGTCAGGAGCCGGTTACCATTCCGGTTGACGGCATTGAGATGGGCAGTTTGAGTATGCTGTCGGTGCAGGTGGGGTAAAAACATGCCCGGTAAGCGTAGCGCCACCGGGCAAGTTTTATTCAACAAAAATATGCGGATAGAACCGTGACAGATCCTGCGTAATCAACGCGCGATCTTCGCGGATGCCGATCCCGGCAGGTTGATCGTTAATAAGCCAGCTGCCGATCAGCGTATAGCTGTCGCCAAATTTCGGCAGTTGATAAAACTCCTGGACGATCATCCCTTCTTCACCGTATGGCCCTTCAACCGCTTCCAGCGTTTTACCGTTTTCGATAATGGAGACGTTCGCGCCTTCGCGGGAAAAGATAGGCTTAACGACGTATTTCTCCATCGGCGGGAACTCATCTTCGGCAAAGTAAGCTGGCAACAGGTTAGGGTGGTTCGGGAACATCTCCCACAGCATCGGCAGCAGGGCTTTGTTGGAGATAATGCTCTTCCACGCCGGTTCCAGCCAGCGCACGCCCGCGTCTTCCAGCTTGGTGGAGAACATTTCACGCAGCATGTATTCCCACGGATAGAGCTTGAACAGGTTGCTGATCACCTGATCCTGCATATCCGTAAACTGACCTTTTTCCCCCAGGCCGATATCCTCGATATAAAGGAATTCAGTCGCCACTTCCGCTTCGGCCGCGCAGTCCTGCAGATACTGAACCGTGCCCCTGTCTTCTTCCGTGTCGCGACAGCAGGCAAGATGCAGCAGATTGAAGCCAAACTGCTCCCGCAGTTCGGCGAAACGCTCAATCAGCTTTTCCTGCAGGCTGTTGAACTGGTCGCTACCTTCCGGCAGGTTTCCGGCGTTCATCTGATCTTCCAGCCAAATCCACTGGAAGAATGCCGCTTCGTAAAGAGAGGTCGGCGTATCCGCGTTGTTTTCTAAAAGCTTCGGCTCACCCACGCCATCCCACGCCAGATCGAGGCGAGAGTAAAGCGAAGGCTGATTCGTTTTCCACGACTGACGGACGAAACTCCAGGTGTGCTTCGGAATACGGAATTTAGTCATCAGCTCGTCACTGTCGATGACTTTATCCACCACCTTCAGGCACATCTGGTGCAGCTCGGCCGTCACCTCTTCCAGTTTTTCCACCTGGTCGAGCGTCAGTTTGTAGTAAGCATCTTCACACCAGTACGGCTCGCCGTACATGGTGTGGAAGTTAAAACCGTATTCAGTGGCTTTTTCGCGCCAGTCCGGGCGCTCGGTAATACCGACTCGTTCCATGATCAGCCGCCCATTGAGCGAGTGGAAGTGCCTGTTGCACTACGCTGCATGCTGGTCTGTTTCGCCACAGACTCACCGAACCCACCGCGGGTGATGGTGCTGGTGGTCGCAGGCTTCGGCGCCATCGCGGTTTTCGGGACGGTCACGGTGCGGCCCGGGGTCGCTGCGCCATAACCTTTGCCGCTGGCATCGGTATATTGACCATAAGCCGGGCTGGCCGGGTTTTTCGAGCTAAACAGCGGTTGCTGCTGATAGCCCGCACCGCCGCCCATCAGGCGGCCCATCATGTAGCCTGCCATTAATGGCATCCAGAAGCTGCCGCTGGACTGCGCCTGCGCCTGATTTTCCGGCGCAGTACCTGCCTGAGCTGGCGTCTGCTGACACTGTCCTTCACCAAATTCCGCCACGCAGTCTTCGCGTGAGGCGTATTTCGGCGCGGTGCGTTCCGCTTCTTTCAGGGCGTTGGTGTAGGCGGTTTTACATTCTGCTGCCTGGCCGGTTGCGGCGGAGCAGTCGTCCGCGTTTTGATACAGCGAAACCGTTTCGTCGTTTTTCTCACAGCCTGCCAGCATAAAGACTGCGGTTACTGCCAGCGCAACAGGGGTGAGATGACGTGCGTTCCAGCTTTTGCGGAACGACGCGTGGTTAATCGTTTTTGTCCGTTTCATGTTTGTCTTCCAGGACCCAGTGGTAATAACGCTCAGGATAGTGGATGAGTGGTTGAAAATGAAGCGAAGAGGGGCGGAATCAGGGGGATCTTTACGTTGGCTTACGTTCGGGTGTGATTCAGCTGCGCCCTCTCCCGGTGAGAGAGGGCGTGATAACACTCTTAGTTACGGAACGGGTTAGAACCGCTGCTTGCAGGTGCCGTGCTACGCGCGGCCGCTGGCTGTGCGGCAGGGGCGCTGCCGTTAGCGTTGAAGTTATCAACGGCGGCAACCTGCTCCGGGTTCTCCGGTGCAACGCTGTCCGGGGAGGTAGAGACCGGTTTGCCCAGCGCGCTGTTCAGCATCTGCAGGTCTTGCTCGTTCAGCGTACCCAGAGCCTGCTTAATGTTCAGCTGGTTAATCAGGTACTGATAACGCGCGCTGGAGAGCTGCTGTTTCGCGTTGTACAGCGTGGTGGTCGCGTCGAGCACGTCAACGATAGTACGTGTACCGACCGAGTAACCCGCTTCCATCGCGTCCAGGGAGCTCTGTGCAGACACAACGGCCTGTTTATAGGCGTTGATGCTACTGATAGACGCGTTCACGTTGT
The DNA here is from genome assembly GCF_011683705.1 of Enterobacter sp. 725m/11. Lineage (NCBI taxonomy): Bacteria > Pseudomonadati > Pseudomonadota > Gammaproteobacteria > Enterobacterales > Enterobacteriaceae > Enterobacter > Enterobacter sp. 725m/11. The sequence continues at coordinate 71,062 of NZ_JAAQOK010000005.1, forward strand.
TGAAGGACGAACGCACGGTCTGCACCACGTTGCGGTGCGCGCTTTCCAGCTGCTCGCTCGCGCCAACAAAGTTGTACTGCGCCTGTTTCACCTGAGAGTTTACCTGACCGCCCTGGTACAGTGGCAGAGAGAAGCTCAGGCCCACTTTGTTCTGACCCATATTGCTGTCGTCGTACTGGGCAGAATTGGTTTTAGAGCCGCTGTAGCTCGTGTCAGAAACGCCGGTGGACGCGCTCAGGCTCAGGGTTGGCAGATGGCCGTCCTGCGCCTGACGAATTTGCTCGCGGGCCAGGTCCTGGCTCAGACGCGCCTGCAGCAACGTCAGGTTGCGGTTTTCCGCCTCTTTCAGCAGGGCGTTAACGGCCTGCGGCTTATCCGTTTTGAAGCTGTCGACGTTCAGGGAAGCCAGCTCAGGATAGTAATTCCCGGTCACCTGGCGCAGGGATTCCAGCGCGTTGTCGAGGTTGTTACGCGCGGTCACTTCGTTGGCCAGCACGGTGTCGTACTGTGAACGGGCGTTCTGCACGTCGGTGATCGCCACCAGACCCACGTTGAAGCGCTGGGTGGTTTGATCTAACTGACGGTAGATCGCCTGTTTCTGCGCTTCGGTGTAGGAGAGCGCGTCAATGGCGCTCAGCACGTTGAAGTACGCGGTGGCAGTATTCAGGATCAGCGTTTGCTGGTCGGTCTGATAGGTCATATCCTGGATGCCCGCGCTCTTTTCCTGCAGGGTCAGGGCGCGCCATTTGGACATATCAAACAGCGTCTGTGTTAATTGCAGTGAGGCGCTGGTAGCATTGGAGTTAACGCCGTTAGCGTCGCGGAAACCGTTGCTGTAGGTATAATCTGCACCTAAACCTAACTGCGGCAGCAGTGGGCTACGCGCTTCGTTAATCTTTTCAAACGCAGCATCACGATCGGCCGCTGATTTACGTAAATCAGGGTTGCCCAGACGTGCCTGCTGGTAGACCTGTAACAGGTTTTCCGCCTGGCTCATTGCACTGAAGCCCGTCAGGCTCAGGCCGATAAGGATGGGGAGCAATTTCTTCATTTGCATTCCTTGTTGTGAAGCAGTATTAGCGCTGATCTAATTAAAAAATAATTGCCGATTCTAACAGAATCATCCACACCAAAAGGTTGGCGTTACGTGCCATCTGGCGGTAATTTGCACCAATCTACCATATAGCCTTACAAACGGCAGCCAAACAGCCTTGAAATTCACAATTTCATCACCATTGCTACCAGGACTCGACTCATGCAAAAACCAGAAAAGTTGCCCGTGACATTCGCCAAAAACGATGTAGAAATTATTGCACGAGAAACGCTTTATAGCGGTTTTTTTTCGATGGATCTTTACCGTTTCAGGCATCGCCTGTTCAACGGTGAAATGAGCGGCGAAATCAGACGTGAAATTTTTGAGCGCGGGCATGCGGCTGTCTTGCTACCCTTTGACCCAGTGCGTGACGAAGTCGTGCTGGTGGAGCAGATCCGCATTGCCGCGTATGACACCAGTGAAAGCCCGTGGCTGCTGGAGATGGTGGCAGGGATGATCGAAGAGGGCGAGTCGGTTGAAGACGTCGCCCGTCGCGAGGCGCTGGAAGAGGCCGGGCTGGAGGTAGGCCGCACAAAACCGGTGTTGAGCTATCTGGCGAGTCCGGGTGGCACCAGCGAACGCTTATCCATTATGGTGGGCGAAGTGGACGCCACGACCGCAGAAGGTATTCACGGTCTGGCTGATGAAAACGAAGATATTCGGGTTCATGTGGTGAGCCGGGAACAGGCTTATCAGTGGGTAGAAGAGGGGAAAATCGACAACGCAGCGTCTGTCATCGCCCTGCAATGGCTGCAGCTGCATTATCAGACATTACGAAACGAGTGGAAAAAATGAAGCGCTATACGCCTGACTTCCCAGAAATGATGCGCCTGTGCGAAACCAATTTCGCACAGCTGCGCCGCCTGCTGCCGAGAAACGACGCACCCGGCGAAACGGTAAGCTATCAGGTGAGCAACGCGCAGTATCGGTTAACGATAACAGAATCAACGCGCTACACTACGCTGGTGGAAATAGAACAAACAGCGCCCAGCATCAGCTACTGGAGCCTGCCGTCGATGACGGTGCGTCTCTATCATGACGCGATGGTCGCTGAAGTGTGTTCAAGTCAGCAGATCTTTCGCTTCAAGGCGCGGTATGATTATCCGAATAAAAAGTTGCATCAACGCGACGAAAAGCATCAAATTAACCAGTTTTTAGCCGACTGGCTAAGATATTGTTTAGCACATGGAGCAATGGCGATTCCGGTTTGTTAGCGTCATAAACCTACCTAAGGACACCATTTGGAAAGCCTGTTGAACCTGACTGTTGCTGGTGGGGCGCCAGTCAGGATATTACAAATCACCGATACCCACCTTTTTGCCGAAAAGCATGAAACTTTGCTGGGGGTTAATACCTGGGAGAGTTATCAGGCGGTACTGAGCGCCATTCACGCTGAACATCGCGACTGCGACCTGATTGTCGCAACGGGCGATCTGGCGCAGGACCAGTCCTCCGCGGCCTACCAGCATTTTGCTGAAGGCATCGCGAGCTTTAGCGTGCCTTGCGTCTGGCTGCCCGGAAACCACGATTTCCAGCCCGCAATGTACAGCTCCCTTCAGGATGCGGGGATTTCTCCGGCGAAGTGCGTATTTGCGGGTGAACAGTGGCAGATCCTGCTGCTGGACAGCCAGGTATTTGGCGTCCCGCACGGTGAATTAAGCGAGTTTCAACTCGACTGGCTGGAGACCAAACTGGCTGCCGAACCTGAACGTCATACGCTGCTGTTGCTCCATCATCATCCGCTGCCGGCAGGCTGCAGCTGGCTGGATCAGCACAGCCTGCGTAACTCCGCGGCGCTGGATAGCGTGCTGGCGAAATACCCGCGCGTGAAACACCTGCTGTGCGGACACATCCATCAGGAACAGGATCTCGACTGGAACGGACGTCGCATGCTGGCGACGCCGTCAACCTGTGTGCAGTTTAAGCCGCACTGCGCCAACTTTACGCTGGATACCATCGCGCCAGGCTGGCGCTGGCTGGAACTGCATGCCGACGGCACGCTGACCACGGAAGTCTGCCGTCTGGCAGGCGCAGAGTTCCGCCCGGATACCGCTTCAGAAGGCTACTGATGTCTACGCTCCTTTATCTGCACGGATTCAACAGCTCGCCGCGCTCCGCAAAAGCGACGCAGTTTCGCCAGTGGCTGAGCGAGCATCACCCCCACGTTGAGATGATTATCCCGCAGCTGCCGCCGTACCCGGCGGAGGCGGCGGAAATGCTCGAATCGATAGTGCTTGAACACGGCGGTGAATCCTTTGGCGTAGTCGGCTCATCGCTGGGCGGGTACTATGCCACCTGGCTCTCACAATGCTTTATGCTGCCCGCCGTTGTGGTTAATCCGGCGGTACGGCCATTTGAGCTGCTGAGGGACTTTCTTGGCGAAAACGAGAACCCCTACACCGGGCAGCAATATGTGCTAGAGTCACGCCATATTTACGATCTCAAAGTTATGCAGGTCGACCCGCTTGAAGCGCCGGATCTCATCTGGCTGCTGCAGCAGACGGGTGATGAAGTGCTGGATTACCGCCAGGCAGTGGCGTATTACGCCTCCTGCCGCCAGACTATAGAAGAGGGCGGAAACCATGCTTTCACGGGCTTTGAGGATCATTTCACCCAGATTGTCGATTTTCTTGGACTGCACAGCCACTGACAATCAATGCGAATTGCTAGTTTAAATCATGACGCAAACCTATAACGCTGATGCCATTGAGGTACTCACCGGGCTTGAGCCGGTTCGCCGCCGCCCGGGGATGTATACCGATACGACGCGCCCGAACCATCTGGGCCAGGAAGTTATTGATAACAGTGTGGACGAAGCGCTGGCGGGCCATGCCAAACGCGTTGACGTCATCCTGCACGCCGATCAGTCGCTGGAGGTCATCGACGACGGTCGCGGCATGCCGGTGGACATCCACCCGGAAGAGGGCGTGCCTGCCGTTGAGCTGATTCTCTGCCGACTGCACGCGGGCGGTAAGTTCTCCAACAAGAACTATCAGTTCTCTGGTGGTCTGCACGGCGTGGGGATTTCCGTGGTGAACGCCCTGTCCAAACGCGTGGAAGTGAACGTCCGTCGCGACGGCCAGGTCTACAACATCGCGTTTGAAAACGGCGAGAAGGTGCAGGATCTGCAGGTTGTCGGCACGTGCGCTAAACGCAACACCGGCACGAGCGTCCACTTCTGGCCTGACGAAAGCTTCTTCGACAGCCCGCGTTTTTCCGTTTCTCGCCTGACGCATCTGCTGAAAGCCAAAGCGGTACTGTGCCCGGGCGTGGAAATTACCTTTAAAGATCACGTCAACAACACCGAGCAGACCTGGTGCTACGCCGATGGCCTGAACGACTACCTGTGCGAAGCGGTAAACGGCCTGCCAACGCTGCCGGAAAAACCGTTTGTCGGTAACTTTAGCGGCGATACCGAAGCGGTGGATTGGGCGTTGCTGTGGCTGCCGGAAGGCGGCGAGCTGCTGACCGAAAGCTACGTCAACCTGATCCCAACCATGCTCGGCGGTACCCACGTCAACGGCCTGCGTCAGGGACTGCTGGACGCGATGCGTGAGTTCTGCGAATACCGCAACATTCTGCCGCGCGGCGTGAAGCTCTCGGCGGAAGATATCTGGGACCGCTGCGCCTACGTGCTCTCCGTGAAGATGCAGGATCCGCAGTTTGCCGGTCAGACCAAAGAGCGTCTGTCATCGCGCCAGTGCGCGGCGTTCGTCTCCGGCGTGGTGAAAGATGCGTTTACCCTGTGGCTGAACCAGAACGTTCAGGCGGCTGAGATGCTGGCTGAAATGGCCATCTCCAGCGCCCAGCGTCGTCTGCGTGCCGCGAAGAAAGTGGTGCGTAAAAAGCTGACCAGCGGCCCTGCGCTGCCGGGCAAGCTGGCGGACTGTACCGCGCAGGATCTCAACCGCACCGAGCTGTTCCTCGTGGAAGGGGATTCGGCGGGTGGGTCGGCCAAACAGGCGCGCGATCGTGAATATCAGGCGATCATGCCACTCAAGGGTAAGATCCTGAACACCTGGGAAGTCTCTTCAGACGAAGTGCTGGCCTCGCAGGAAGTGCACGACATCTCCGTTGCGATCGGCATCGATCCGGACAGCGAGGATCTGAGCCAGCTGCGCTACGGCAAGATCTGCATTCTCGCGGATGCGGACTCCGATGGTCTGCACATCGCCACGCTGCTGTGCGCGCTGTTTGTGAAGCACTTCCGCACGCTGGTGAAAAACGGTCACGTCCACGTGGCGCTACCGCCGCTCTACCGTATCGACCTCGGCAAAGAGGTGTACTACGCGCTGACGGAAGAAGAGAAGGCGGGCGTGCTGGAGCAGCTTAAGCGTAAGAAGGGCAAACCAAATGTGCAGCGCTTTAAAGGGCTGGGCGAAATGAACCCGATGCAGCTGCGCGAAACGACGCTGGATCCGAACACGCGCCGCCTGGTGCAGCTGACGATCAGCGACGAAGACGAACAGCAAACCAACGCCGTGATGGATATGCTCCTCGCCAAGAAACGTTCGGAAGACCGACGTAACTGGCTGCAGGAGAAAGGGGATATGGCGGATATTGAGGCCTGATGCCCTCACCCTAACCCTCTCCCACAGGGAGAGGGAATGGATCGTAGGCCCGGTAAGCATTAGCGCCACCGGGCTTTTTTACATCAAAACTCCATCTTCACCGTAAACTGCACTTCGCGCGGGTCGCCAATCTGGTTGCCCAGGTTGTTGGTCGCAATCGACGACGTGTAGTAGGTCTTATCAAACAGGTTCTTCACGTTCACCTGCAGCGTCACCGGATACTGCAGCTTCATCTTATACGCCGCAAACGCATCCGCCACGAAATAGCCCGGCAGATAATAATCCGCACCGTTGGTCGCCGAGCGGCGGCTTACGCCGTGCCCGCCGCCGCCGAGCGTCAGGGTATTCCCGGCAAACGCATTGTGAATATCGTACGTCAGGAAGAGTGAGCCGGTGTGGCGCGGCACGTTCGGCAGCGGTTTACCCGCGTAGTCCGGGTCTTCAAGTACCTTCGCGTCGGTATAGCCGTAGCTGGCGATAATATTGGTGTTCTCGGTCAGTGACCCGGCAAGATCCACCTCCACGCCCTGGGAGCGCACGCGGCCCGCGGTTTTGGCGATGGTTTCACCTCCCACGCTTTCGGTATACAGCACGTTGCGCTTGTGAATATCAAACAGCGCGATATTGGCGGTTATGCCGTCGAATAGATCGAACTTTGCCCCTACTTCGTACGCGTTTGAGGTTTCCGGCGGCAGGTCGCCAATGTAGCTCGCAATGGACGACTGCGGCATAAACGTCTGCGAATAGTTGGCAAACAGCGAGACTGCTGGCGTCAGTTTGTAAACCAGCCCCAGCTTCGGCGTCCACTGCTCGTCGCGGCTATCGGTATTGACGTTAAACGGACGACCTTTGCCCGCGTACTGGGTGTAATACTGGTAGCGCAGCCCGGCGACGGCGATCCATTTATCCGTCAGGTACAGGGCATCCTGGGCGTAGGCCGAGTAGCTCTCCTGCTTGAGCGTCTGGTCGCTGTCAGCGGCGGAGACGGTTGTACACTCGTCGAGTTTGCCGTAAACCGGATTATAGATATTGAAACCTTTGACGTTCTTACAGCGCATCATGTCCGTGCGCAGCAGATCGTAATTTTCATACGACACGCCGGTGAGGATCTCATTATAAAAGCCCGCGATATCCACGTTGCCCTGCAGATCCGCACGGGTGCTGTGCATGCGCTGGGTCGAGCCCTGGGTTGCATCCACCCGGCGGGTCAGGGTGCCGGTTTTTGAATCGTAGGCCATGACGCGGGCCTGGTTGTCGCTGTATTTATCCTGGCTGTAGCTGTAGTCGAACTTCGCGGTCCACTGGCTGTTGAGGTGGTATTCCGCGTTAAGCTGAGCGAGATCGGACTGCCCGTCGGTCACGTTAAACGGCTCGTCAAAGCGGGTTTTGCGATCGACGTCGACGGCCTTTTTAGTGTTGAGATCGAAGATCGTTCCGCGATCGAACGGCGTCTTATAGTCGCGATGCGAATAGAGCACGCTCACGGTGGCATCGTCGCCGAACCAGGTCAGCGACGGGGCGATAAAGGTGCTGCGTTCGTTGCCGAAGTTACGCCAGTAATCCTCGTCCTGATACTCGCCCGTGAGGCGATACGCCAGGCGCGTGCCCTCAATCGGACCGGTGACATCGACCTGTCCGGTGCCGCCGCCAAAGCTGGAAGAGGTGGCAGAAATCGAGCCACCGAAGATTTTCTCCGGGCGCTTCGTGACGACGTTAATCAGGCCGCCCGGATCGAGAATGCCGTACAGCGTTGAGGCCGGGCCTTTCAGCACCTCCACGCGTTCGGTTGCGGCGTTAAAGCTGCGCGGCAGCACGGTGCGCAGGCCGTTGGTCATGATCGAGCCGTCGCGGTTTGCGCCAAACCCGCGGCGTACGAAGGCATCCTGCGTACCGCCCAGGGTGTTGGTCTGCACCACGTTGCTGACGTTATAGAGCGCTTCATCGAGCGTGGTGGCGTGCTGATCCGCCAGCACCTTATCGCTGACGGTATTCACCACCTGCGGGATATCCAGCATCGGCATGTTGGTCAGCGTGGCGGTGGAGGTATTCAGCGGCTGGTAGCCGTTGGTGGCCTCCGCCGTAGCATTTGGATCGGCGGTGACGGTAAGCGTTTCGCCGTCTTTAGCCGTGGTGTCTGCTGCCTGTGACAGCGGCGCCATAAACAGCAGTGAAAAGAGCGCGCGCCCTTTTATCCCAGAGAGTGAAGGTGTGAACGTAGCCATTACAACTGTTATCCCAAAATATCCGTGAAGCACCTTCACGGAAGAACCTGTGAGTCATTGCCCTTTATGGTCTGCCCGTTAGCCAGAACTGGCATCGAACATGTAATTGAGAATCATTCAATCATGCGGAAATGTAGTAGTAAATGAAAAAAGCTAAAAATCGGCTACATCTCTGAAACGTAACGGAAAAGCACAGGGGTAATCACTTAATGAATTGAAAATTAAGTCTTTATTGTTTTACCGGGCAGTGTAGTAGCACACCGTTACCCCTGGTTTTTTCAGGGTGTTTCTTCCCTTGACTACTACATGGCGCGGCCTCAAACTCTCAAAAGAGAATGATTTTTATTTATATTTGTTTCCCTTTTTTATTACGTTGGCATGCACGTGGCTCACAACACGACAAAACCGGGTCTGGTTCTGGAGAATCTTTCTGCCGGTTATCAGAAAAAAATCATCGTTGATGATATTTCCCTTGCGATCCCCCAGCAGAAAATCACCGTTCTGGTGGGGGCGAACGGCTGCGGAAAATCCACGCTGCTGAGTACCATCGCGCGTTTGCTTCAGCCGCTTGGCGGCGCGGCGGTTCTCGACGGCAAGGCGATCCACGCGCAGCCGACGAAAGCCGTCGCCCGCCAGCTTGGTATCCTGCCGCAGTCTCCGCTGCTGCCGGAAGGGTTAACCGTCTTTGAGCTGGTCTCGCGCGGGCGTTTTCCCTGGCAGAACGTTATGCGCCAGTGGAGCGACGAGGACGAGCAGGCGGTAGAGGAGGCCCTGCGCCTGACCGGCACGGCCGAGTTTGCCCACATGCCCGTCGAAAGCCTGTCCGGCGGCCAGCGTCAGCGCTGCTGGATCGCCATGGCGCTGGCGCAGCAAACGCCCTATATCCTGCTGGATGAACCCACCACGTTTCTCGATCTCCGCTACCAGGTGGAGATCCTCGAACTGCTGCATACGCTGACGCGCGAGCACGGACGTACCGTGGTGGTGGTGCTGCACGATCTCAACTTCGCCGTGAGCTACGGCGATTCGCTGGTCTTTTTACGCCAGGGAAAAGTCGAGGGCGTACTGCATGAAGGGGACGCCTGCACGCCGGAGCTGATTAAAGCGGTGTTTGATGTCGACGTGCATATGTCCATCAATCCGCTGACCGGTAAACCGTTCTTTATGCCGTTTCGCCAGAACGCAAAACAGCCATGATGCGCACCTCTCTGGCTTTCCTGATGTTCGCCATGCTGCTGGCAACGGGCGCGATTGCCCATCTGGGGATCGGCGCCCGCTTTATCGCCCCGCAAACGGTGGTGGAGGCCATCCTCCACTTCGATCCGCGCAATTTCGACCATAACATCATCATCAAGCTCAGACTGCTGCGCCTCTGCGCCGCGATGGTGGCGGGGGCCGCGCTCGGCGTGGCGGGCGTGCTGCTGCAATCCACGATCCGCAACCCGCTCGGCGAACCGCATATTCTGGGGCTCAACGCCGGGGCAGCGCTGGCTGTGGTGCTGACGAGTGCGCTGGGGATGACGCTGCCGTTTGGGCGCCCGCTGATTGCCGCCGCCGGAGCCGCGGCGCTGTTTCTGCTGGTGCTCACGTTCTCCTCGTCCGGACGCACCGGGCTTACGCCAATGAAGGTCACGCTGTGCGGCGTGGCGATGTCGGCGTTTGCATCGTCGATTACCGCCACGGTGCTCATCCTCGATGAACAGACGCTGCTCGCCATGCGCACCTGGCTGGCGGGGGATTTAGCGGGGGTCAGCGGTGAAACGATTGCCGCTGCCCTGTGGGTGGCTGGCGTGGGCTTTGCGCTGGCGCTCTGGCTGTCGCCCTCGCTCAACATGCTGGCGCTGGGCGACAGAATGGCGCAGGGGCTTGGCGTATCGCTGCTGAAAACGCGGCTGCTTGCCCTGATGGCTATCGCGCTGCTCTGCGGTGCGGCAGTCTCCCTCGCCGGGCCGATCGGTTTTATCGGGCTCGTGGTGCCTCAGCTCGTTCGCCGTCTGGTGTCGGTCGATCTGCGCGTGATGGTGCCGCTGTCCGCCCTGTGCGGGGCGCTGGTTCTGCTGCTGGCGGATATCGCTGCCCGCACGCTGTTTTCGCCCTGGGAGCTGGCAACCGGCATCATGACCGCGCTGGTTGGCGCCCCGGTCTTTATCTTCATGGCCTCGAGGATGTTTAAATGAACCGCGCCGGACTGCGTGCGCTACGCGTTGGCACCTTCTCGGCGCTGGTCCGCCCAAAGGCGCTGGTATGTCTGGTCATCCTGACTCTGGCCGCCTGCCTGCTGACGGGGTTTGGCCTGACGCACGGCTCTCTGCCCATCCCCACTTCCGCCATCGGGCGCGCGCTGTTTTATCCAGAAAGCCTGACGTCAGAGACGCGCTACATCGTGATGGATATCCGCCTGCCGCGCCTGCTGATGGCGGCGCTGTGCGGTGGGATGCTCGGCATGGCGGGGGCAGCAATGCAGTCCATTACCCGCAATGGCCTGGCCGATCCGGGGCTTATCGGGGTGAAAGAGGGCTGTAGCGCGGCGGTACTGCTGCTGATATTTCAGTTCCCGGCGCTGGGCCTGGCCTGGCGGCCGCTGGTTGGCATGGCCGGGGGGCTGCTCACCGCGCTGCTGGTGGTGGCCCTGGCGCGCGATATCTCACGTCCGCGATTCATCCTGATCGGCATCGGCGTGTCGTGGGTCTTTGCCGCCGCAATGGGCGTCTTTATGACTACGGCGGACGTGCGCGACGTGCAGACGGCGATGCTGTGGCTGGCGGGCAGCCTCCACGCGGCAAACTGGACGCTGGTCTGCATTGCCGCTGCCTGGGCGCTTCCGGCGTTTGCGCTGCTGCTGTTTACCGCCCGCGCTGCGGACGTGGCGCTGCTTGGTAACCACACCGCAGCGGGCCTTGGCGTGCGCACAAACCGGCTGGCGCTTCTCAGGGTTCTCGCCCCGGTAGTGCTGACGGCGGCCTGCGTCTCCTGCGTGGGCAGCATTGGTTTTGTCGGGCTGATTGCGCCGCACATGGCGCGCCTGCTGCTCCGCGGCGGGCAAACGGCGCTCCTGACGGGTAGCGCCGTGCTGGGGGCGCTGCTGGTGCTACTCGCGGATAACGTCGGGCGGCTGGCATTCCTCCCGCTGCAGCTGCCGGCGGGAATTGTGATTTCACTGATTGGCGGACCGTTTTTCCTGCTGCTGCTCTGGCAGCGTCGGGACAGATTTTAGGGGATTAACATGCGCATACTGTTTTCATTGCTGTTGCTGGTGGGGTTTGCGGCGAGCGCGACCGAGCCGACGCAGACGTTTACTGACGATCTGAACCGTAAGGTGGTGGTGCCGGTGCATCCGAAACGGATCGTCTCGCTACACGACCTGGACATTACTATTCCGCTGATTGAGCTTGGCGTGCCGCCGGTGGCGAGCCATGGCCGCACCCGGCCGGACGGCAGCCATTTTCTGCGCTCCAGCGGCATGTTGACCGGCGTCGACTTCGATAATTCCGACATCAAGTTTATCGGCACTGCGGATATCGACATTGAAGCCATCGCCGCCGCAAAGCCTGACCTGATCATTACCGAGCCGACGCGAAATACCCCGGTGGAACAGCTGGAGAAAATTGCCCCGACGGTGAGTATCGATCATCTCGACGGCGGCGCGCCGGAGATCTACCGCAAGCTGGCGCAGCTGACGGGCACGCAGGCGCGGCTCAAGGTTCTGGAGCGGCGCTATCAGGAGCAAATTAAGGCGCTGAAAGCGACTATTGATACCCGCAAAGTGAGCGTGTCGGTGATTCAGGCCAATCAGGGGAAAATCAACGCCATGCACAGCTATCACTCGCTGGGCCGCGTGCTGCGTGATGCCGGGTTCACCTTCCCGCCGCTGATTGAGTCTATCCCGGAAGGGGGACGCATTGACGTCAGCGCCGAGCGGCTGCCGGAGCTGGATGCGGATTTCGTTTTCGCCACCTGGCGCGGGGATACGGGCGGCAAACCGCAGGATGAGCTGGCGGCGATGGATGCGGTGATGCCGGGCTGGTGTCAGTTCCTGAATGCCTGTCGGACCGGACATTACGTGCTGATCTCGCGTGAAGAGGCCATCTCGAACTCGTTCGCCTCGTTAGGGCTGATGGCCGCGCAGGTCCAGTCGCAGATTGCCGGACGTCCGCTGCCGGAGGCGTCACGATGAGCCGTAAAGTTGATCTCTTCGGCGACCGCCTCCGCTCCCGGTCGCACCAGCTCACGCCGCGCCTGCTGCAGGTGGCGCGCTATATCAATGAAAATCGTGAAGCGGTGATGGAGCAGACGGCAATGGAGATCGCGACGCTGCTGAAAACGTCGGACGCTACCGTCGTTCGCGCCATCCAGGCGCTGGGTTTCGCCGGGCTGCGCGATCTCAAGCAGACGCTGGAGCAGTGGTTTGGCCCGGTCGTGACCTCCAGCGAAAAGATCTCCACCACGGTGAATACGCTGACCAGCGACGTCAATGCGAGCATTGATTTCGTGCTGGAGGGGCATCAGCATACGTGTGAAGTGTTGTCTGAACCCCACAACCGCTTCGCGATGGCGCAGGCGGTCTCGCTGCTGGCGCAGGCGAGGCAGGTTGCCATATTTGGGATTGGCGCGTCCGGGATTCTGGCCGACTACACCGCCAGGCTGTTCAGCCGGATGGGGCTACCCGCCACGCCGCTTAACTGCACCGGAATAGGGCTGGCCGAGCAGCTGATAGGTCTCCAGCGCGGGGATGTGCTGATCATGATGGCGCAAAAATCCGCGCATCGGGAAGGACAGACCACGCTGCGCGAAGCGAAACGGCTGGGTATTCCCACCATTTTGCTCACCAATGCCACCGACTCCCGATTCAGCAAAGAGGCCAGCGTGGTGATCCACGTTCCGCGCGGCGGCGAGAAGGGCAAAATCCCGCTCCACGGCACGGTGCTGCTGTGCCTGGAGATGATTGTTTTATCCGTCGCCTCCACCGAGCCGCAGCGCACCATCAAGTCGATGAAGCGCATCAACGAGCTTCACCGTGGGCTAAAGCCGGGCAAGAAAAGCAGTTGATTGTCTCCCTCTTCCCGCGGGAGAGGGGCGGGTGAGGGTGTCATACCGCACGATGGTTCTTCCGGTACTGCAGCGGCGTCTCACCAATCCCCTTCTTAAACGCGCTGATAAACCAGGTCACGTCAGAAAATCCCACCCGCGCGGCAATCTCCCGCACGCTCGCGTCACTGTGCAGCAGGCATTCGCACGCCTTACGCAGGCGGAGCGTGTTCAGGTAGTGGTGGATTTTCTCCCCCGTCTCCGCATGAAATTTTCGCGACACGTAGCTGCGCGATCTGCCCAGTTCCGCTGCCAGCGCGTCGAGGCGGAATTTCTCCTGATAATGCTCGTCCAGCCAGAACATCACCTGGCTGGCGATCCCCGTGCTGCTGCCCGGTGCGCCGGTACGATCGTCAGGCAACATAGCAAACAGGCTAATCAGCAGCCCGGCGATGCTTTCGCTGCTCATCGGCGGCGGATAACAGCTGAACAGATAATCGACATGGCTGTGGCAGTGTGCCAGGTCAACCACCCACGCCTCTGAGCCGCGACGCGAGAGTTTCTCCAGCCGCTGCTGCGTGTGCGGAAAATCACGCAGACACTTCAGCACCGCATGGTGGTCGAGGTGAATAATCGTGCGCCGGTAAATCGCTTCCGCCTGTTCGTCTACCCTGACTTTATGCAGGGTAAACGGCGGAAAGAAAAACAGGCGTCCGGGGCGCATGGTGTAGTGACGGTTATCGACAATCGCGACGCCAAACCCTTCTTCCACATAGAGAATTTCAAGACACTGATGCCAGTGGTGGTAACGCACCGTGTTAGCAAACAGGCGGCTGAACGACGCTACGGTGTCGTTTAAGGTAATGAGCTCAAGACGATCGGTTATGGGCGCGTCATGCATAGTGCAATAAAACTCAACTTTTCCCCGTCAGAAGAGATTTATAAACCACCTTTTTAAATTTTATCAACCGCAGGTTTATCGAACGTTCTCACCTGTGACGTGGCTAACATTTCTCCACCTTACGCATTCACTATGCTTGGCCGCAGTTGATGACGAGGGTGGAACTATGCGGGCGGAAAGCGAAGAAAAATCAAATCTGTTGTCTTCACGCCAGGACGTCGTGGCGTCTCTGAATACCTTACTTGGCGCGCTGGATAAGCAGTTTCCGGTAAATCATTCGCGGTTCTCGCTGGGTGATACCTGCGCGCACTACGCTACGGATATCGCGCAGATGGAGGGGCTCTCCCGCGCGCTATGGGGGCTGTTTCCGCTGTTGGCTTCGGGCGATGCTTCGCCGTTTAGCGAGAAGTACATGCAGGCCATCAGGATCGGCACCGATCCGCAAAGCCCGGGCTACTGGGGCGAAACCGCTCCGTACGATCAGCGTCTGGTCGAGATGGCATCCTACGGTCTGGGGCTTTCCCTGCTGGGGAATAAACTCACCGATTGCTTCAGCGAGCGCGAGGTGATGAACCTGCACGCGTGGCTGAATCAGATTGCCGACGCGCAGATGCCCGACAGCAACTGGAACTACTTTGCCATTATGGTCCAGCTGGGCTTCAAACGCGCCGGGCTGCCGTACGACCAGGCCGCCATCGACCATCGGTTTGCGCTGATGGAGGCCTATTACCTGGGTGACGGCTGGTATTCCGACGGCGCGGGTTGCCCGAAAGATTATTACATCTCCATGGCGTTCCACTTCTACGGCCTGATTTACGCCACTTTAAGCGGCGATGAGGCGAGGGCAGAAGTGCTGCGCGAGCGCTCGCGTCTGTTTGCGGAGGACTTTATCTACTGGTCCGCCGCGGACGGCGCGTCGGTACCGTTTGGCCGCAGCCTGACCTACCGCTTTGCGATGGTCGCCTTCTGGAGCGCGGTTGCCTTCTCTGAACTTGACGTGTTCACGCCGGGTATTGTGAAGGGCATTATCCTGCGCCATCTCCGCTGGTGGCAACAGCGGACGATTACCGACCGGGACGGCATTCTGACCCTCGGTTTTGCCTGTCCGAACCTCGCCATGTGTGAGGACTATAACTCTCCCGGCTCACCCTACTGGGCGCTAAAAAGCTACCTGATTCTGGCGCTGCCGGAGACGCATCCGTTCTGGCAGGCAGAAGAACAGCCGCTGCCCACGCTGGCGGAGAAGCACGTCATCCCGCACGCGCAGCAGATCCTGATGCATTCGACGAACTCTCAGCACGTCACCATGCTCACCGCCGGTCAGCTGGAGCTGAACAACTACGTCAACACCGAAGCGAAATACACCAAATTTGCCTACTCCAGCCGCTTTGGCTTCACCATTGAGCGCGGGCGCTTTGGCCTGAAGCATGCGGCCTGTGATTCCATGCTGCTGCTGGCGGACGGGGATAACTATTTCCGCGGCCGTCGCGAGTGCGCCGCGGTGCGGGTAGATGAAAACTACATCTATTCACGCTGGTCGCCGTGGCACGACGTGCACATCGAGACCTGGCAAATCCCGTTTGGCGAGTGGCATTTGCGCCTGCACCGCATCAACAGCGCGCGCACGCTGCAAACGGCGGAGGGCGGTTTCGCCGTGATGAAAACGGAGCACCAAACCCGCGCGCGCGGCAGCTATCTGGCGGCAGAGAACGGCAGCAGTGCGATTGTCGATCTGTCGCCTTTCATTGAACGCACCCCGGACAGCATCGTCACGCCGCCGAACAGCAGCATCATGTTCCCGGAGTGCGCCTCCATTCCGCTGTTAAAAACCGATCTCCAACCGGGAGAGCGCTGGCTCTGCTGCGCCGTCATTGCCAGTGAAAAACAGAACGTTGCGGCCGCGCCGCATCTGGATATGAACCATAACCGGGTCGTAATCCGCAATCCTGGAGGCGAACGTCTGCTGTCGTTCACGTTATAAAAATTCTGACCCTACACCTCGGCGAGGATGGTATGAAAAATACATCGACAACCAACAGAACCGAATATTACAAAATCAGCAGCTTTATTTTTCTCTATTTCTTTACCTGGTCCGCGAGTATTGGCCTGCTGGCGATCTGGCTGGGTCAAAAAGCGAATCTCAGCGGGACGGTAATTGGAACCGTGTTCGCGGTGAACGGAATATTTTCCGTTATCCTCAAACCCATCTACGGCTATATTCTCGATAAAATCGGCATGAGCAAATATCTGCTCTATTTTGTGGTCGCCATGTCGGCCCTGATGGCGCCGTTTTTTATTTACGTCTATCAGCCGCTGTTAATGTCCAGTACCTTGCTGGGGATTATTATCGGCGCGCTCTATTTAAGCTTTGCCTGGTATGCAGGCGTGGCGGCGTGTGAATCCTATTCCGACCGCTTCAGCCGCTTAAACGGCATGGAGTTCGGGCAAATTCGTATGTGGGGCTCGCTCGGCTGGGCGGTGGCATCGTCCTTCTCCGGCCTGCTGTTCAACCTCTCACCGACCTATAACTTCATTATGGGCAGCGTGACGTCGATCGTGATGCTGGTTGTCCTGCTCAGCCTGAAAGTGAACACTAACTCCGTTCATGCCGATGCGGTATTGACCAAAGAGAAAATTGCCCCGGCAGATGTGTACGCCCTGCTGCGTAACCGTAAATTCTGGGCTTTTTGCCTGTACGTGGCGGGCGTGGCGTGGATGATGTTTATCGCCGAGCAGCAGTTCTCGCGCTATTTCGTTACCTTCTTTGACGATATTCATGAGGGCAACGCGGTGTTTGGTTATCTCGGCACCGTGCAGTCGGGCATAGAATTCGTCATGTATATGGTTGTCCCACTGTTCGTTAACTTTATTGGCGCCAGGCGCGGGCTATTAATTGTCGGGCTGATCGTCGGGGCGCGTTTGATTATTTCCGGGATGTGCGACTCGCATCTGTTAATTTCCGTGCTCAAGCCGCTATACGGTATAGAAATTTGCCTGCTGCTGGTGTCGGTCTTTAAATATATAGCGGAGCATTTCGACAAGCGCGTGAACGCCACCATGTATTTACTGGGCTATCAGGCGATGCTGTACGTGGGGAACGTGGTGGTTTCCTCGCCTGCCGGATATATGTATGACCGCATCGGCTTTGAACAGACCTATATCATCATGGGGGCGACGGCGCTGATCTTTACCTTTATTTCTGCCTTTACGTTATCCGCCTGCCAGAGCAAATGGCGCGGCCCCCGCCCGCTGAACGTAGCAGAACCTTCATCACGCTGACCACAAGGAACCGAAATATGTTAAGTCGTATCAGAGAGGAACGCCTGTCTGCCATTCCTGCTCCCGTAGACTCGCGCCTGTTTAGCGATGAACTGATCTCTGCGCGTAGCCACGTCCTCGAGCTGATTAGCCGTCATTTAACGGCATTCGGAGAGCAGTTCCCGGCGGAAACCTGCCGGAACGGTTATTACCCGCTGACCGACAACGTAGAGTGGACAACCAGCTTCTGGACCGGCCAGCTGTGGCTGGCGTGGGAGATGAGCGGCGAGGAGAAATTCCGCTCGATGGCGGAAAAACACGTGCGCTCCTTCGGCCTGCGCATCGCCGGGCGCAGCGACACCAACACTCACGATCTGGGCTTCCTGTACACGCTCTCCTGCGTGGCGGCGTGGAGACTTACCGGCAGCCGCGAGGCGCGCGGTTTCTCCCTGCTGGCGGCTGAAGCCCTGCTGGAGCGCTTTCATGAGAAGGCGAAAATCATTCAGGCGTGGGGCGATCTTTCAGACCCGGAGCAGGCCGGACGGATGATCATCGACTGCAACATGAACCTGCCGCTGCTCTACTGGGCGACGGAGCAGACGGGGGATCCGCGCTTTGCTGACGCCGCAAAAGCGCACGTCATGCAGGCGGCAAACTATCTCATCCGCGACGATGCCTCCACGTTCCACACCTATTATATGGACGTGGTAACCGGCGCGCCGCGCTACGGCAATACCCAGCAGGGCTATGCCGATGACTCCTGCTGGTCGCGCGGGCAGGCGTGGGGGATTTACGGCTTCCTGCTGAGCTATATCTATACCGGCGACGAGACGATGATCGCCCTGTCGAAGCGGCTGGCGAACTACTTCCTCAACCGCCTCCCGGAAGACTACGTCTGCCACTGGGATCTGGCGCTGGTGGGGACCGACGCGCTGCGCGATTCGTCCTCGGCGGCGATTGCGGTGTGCGGGCTGCTGGAGCTGGTGAAGCACCTGCCCGTGACGGATCCGGACCGGGAGCGTTATCTGGAGTGGGCCAAAGGCATTATGTCTTCACTGACGAAGCACTACCTGATGGGCAAAGAGGAGAAGGGTACCGGGCTGCTGAAACACTCGGTCTATCACCTGGCGAGCAACAAAGGGGTGGACGAGTGTGCGAGCTGGGGAGATTACTTCTACGTGGAGGCGCTGGTGCGCTTTACGCAGAGCTGGAAACTGTACTGGTAAAAACGGTCGGGGGGCGACCCCCGACTCGCGGATCACGCTTTAGGAATACGCAGCGTCTGGCCGGGGTAGATTTTATCCGGGCTGGAGAGCATCGGGCGGTTAGCCTCAAAAATCTTATTGTACTGGTTGGCATCGCCGTACACGGTTTTGGAGATAGCGCTCAGGGTGTCGCCGGATTTTACCGTGTAGTAGGTGGCTTCATCTTTGGCATCGGTCGTGGTGATGTTGTTCTCCACCTCGCTGACGCCCGCGATGTTGCCGACGGCGACCTGGATTTTTTCTTTCTGCTCCTGGGTCAGCCCGTCACCCGTCACGCTGGCCTTGCCGTCGGTAACGTTAACCTGAACTTTGTCTGAACCGGGAATGTTGAGTTTCTTGAGGTGCTCGGTGATTTTGTCGCTCTGACCTTTGTGGTCGGTCAGGTTATCCCATAGCTTTTCGCCTGCTTCTTTCACGAAGTTAAAAAGACCCATTCCATCCTCCTGTTAATCATGAAGTCAGAATAAGCATAGCAGGTCAGAGAGAATTCCCTCCCCGGAAGGAGAGGGAAGGCAGGTTTTAAACCCCTTGCTCCAGAATACGGATGTGGGTCTCCAGCACGTCACCCTTCACCGCATCGCTCCACGCTTTCATGTGCGCGGTCTGCAGGTGTGCTTCAAGGTGCGCGACGGTTTCCCACTGCTCAACCATGATAATGGAGTCTGGCGCAGTGGCCTGGAAGCTTGCGTCGGTAGCGGCGTCCACCATCGGCGCGTAGCCGTGGCAGCCTTCTTCTTTCAGTACGGTTGGGATGATTTTCGCGAACTGATCCAGCACCGCCTGGCGGTGATGTTGACCTGGACGAGTACGGATTTCTGCGATTACTGTAAGCATGGTTACTACTCCTTTAATTCCAGGCTACCAGTTAAGCAAAAATTTTCGCGAGATGCTTGCGATATTCTGCGATATAGCTCGGGACGTCAGGCATTTTAATCACGTCGTTGACGATAAAGGTCGGCAGCGGATCCATCCCCAGGAACTGGTTCGCCTTGTGGAACGGCAGATACGCGCCGTCTACGCCCACGCCTTCGAAGAACTGATCTTTTTCGGTGAAAGCTTCCAGAGGGGCGTTCCAGGTCAGGGAGAGCATATATTTTTTGCCCTGAATCAGGCCGCCGGAGCCGTATTTTTTAGAGGCATCTGAGCGGGTGCGTCCGTCGCTGGCATACAGCGAACCGTGACCTTCGGTGAAGACGTCGTCCATGTATTTTTTCACGGTCCACGGCGCGCCCATCCACCAGCCCGGCATCTGCCAGACAACCACATCGGCCCACAGGAAGTTCTGCACTTCGGCCTTCACGTCATAGTTGCTGTCCGCGCGCACGACCTTAACATCATGCCCGGCGTCGCGCAGGAAACCGTCCGCGACCTCGGTCAGGGTGTCATTCAGCTGGCCTTTAGAGTGCGCGAACTCTTTCGCGCCGTTGATAATCAGAATATTGCTCATTATTTGTCCTCGGTGATGAGAGTATGCCGGGTATTCTACGCGCGAGGACGGAGCGGAAAAATAAGCAAAATGTGCAAAGTCTTTTGCGCTAAATGCAATAATCCCTTACCAGTTAACCTTCACTTCAAAGCCGCCTTGTGGCGCATTGCCCAGTGAGACGCGCATGCCGTGCAGCGCGGCAATGCGTTTCACAATGGATAGCCCCAGCCCGCTGCCCGTGGCGTCCTGACCCGGTGGACGATAAAAGCGCTCGCCGAGACGCGCCAGCGCATCGGGCGAAATGCCCGGGCCATTGTCGCGCACGGTAACGCTACGGGTGTTCAGCGTCACGTCTACCACGCTGCCGCGCGGGCTGTAGCGGGTGGCGTTATCCAGCAGGTTACGCGCCAGCAGGCTCAGAAGCAGCTGCTGACCCGTGCGGGTCACCTCCGGCGCGTTGATGTGCAGGCGAATATCAATACCCGCCTGCTGTGCCGAAGGATAAATATCCATTACCGCAGACTGCAGCAGGTCGGCCATCGGTATCTGTTCTACGCCGTCCAGGCTCTCCAGCGAGTCCAGGCGCGACAGGGTGAGGAGCTGATCCACCAGCCGGGAGGCGCGGTCGATACCCGCGTGCAGCTGCGCCAGCGCTTTTTCCTGCGCCTGCGGATCGTCCTGAGAAAGCTGTGCCACGTCGGTTTGCACCTTCAGCGCCGCCAGCGGGCTGCGCAGCTCGTGGGCGGCGTCGGAGGTAAAGCGGCGCTCGCGGGTCATCATCTCCTGGGTACGGGTAAAAAGATGGTTCAGCGAGTCGAGCAGGGGGCGCACTTCCGCCGGCACGCCCTGAGTGGGCAGGGCGTCGGTGGCGTCCGGCGAGCGCGAACGCAGGGTCTGGGCCAGCTTTTTCAGGGGCTTCAGCTCCCGGCTCAGCAGGACGATCAGCAACAGTAGCATCACCGGCAGCGCCACCAGCCACGGCGTCAGCTGCGAGCTGACCACGTCCAGCGCCATATCCTGCCGGTACTCCCACTCCTGGCCGACAACGACACGGTATTTTCCGTCTGGCGACGTCAGCCATAAAAAGCGCCATTCATCGTTGTCATCCTGAAGCCGTCCGTCATCAAAGCCGTCACGACGATAGTGATACGGGATATCGCGCCCGTTTTCGCCGTCGTTAAGGATCATCGTGCCGTCTGAAGCGTAAATAGCGAAGGCCAGCGCGTCATCGTCCAGATGCCCGTGTTTGGCCTTTTTCGGCACCTCGCGCATGCGCTCCGGCGCGCGGATCTCGTCCAGATCCATCGTCAGCAGCCGTTTGGCAAACAGCATCTGCTGGGTGTCGAACAGCTTATCGAGCTTGTGGGTGGTCTGCTGCCACGCCACCAGGCTGGCGGCAAACCAGGCCGTCAGAGACAGCGCTAAAAAGAGGAGCGTCAGGCGCAGCTTCAGGCTCAGCTTCATGCGTCACCCAGGGTGTAGCCGATGCCGTGCACGGTGCGGATAAACTCGCTCCCGAGCTTGCGGCGTAAATGATGGACATGGACTTCGACGGCGTTGCTGGAGACGTCATCGTCCCAGGTATAAAGCTTTTCCTCGATCAGCTTGCGCGGCAGCACCCGGCCCGCGTTGCGCATCAGCAGCTCCAGCAGGGCAAACTCTTTGGGTTTAAGCGTCAGCGTTTCGCCCTCCAGCGTGGCGACGAGGCTTGCCGGATCGAGCGTCACCTTGCCGTGGCGCAGCTCGCTGCGGGTCTGACCGTGGCTGCGGCGCACCAGCGCTTCCAGACGGGCGGCCACTTCTATCAGCGCGAACGGCTTACAGAGATAATCGTCCGCACCGAGGCGCAGCCCTTCAACGCGCTGGTTCAGCGCATCCCGCGCGGTCAGGATCAGTACCGGTTCGCTGCGGCCGCTTTCGCGCCAGGCGCGCAGGATCACCAGACCGTCAATTCCCGGTAGGGTCAGGTCAAGCACCACGGCATCATAGGGCGCAGAGGCGAGCGCGGCCTGCCCGGTTTTCCCGTCGGTAAACCAGTCCACGCTAAAGCCCAGTTTGCTTAAGCCTGCTTTGATGCCATCGCCAATTAACCTGTCGTCTTCTACCAGTAAAATGCGCATGTTCCCTCCTTGATGCCGTCAGTAAACCCTCTGCAAGCGCCTGCTGTACAGTAAAAATAAATAAATTTTCCCCTTAAGAAGTTGTTAAGGTTTACCCTGTTTAATGGACTGCGAAACGACATTAAAGGGAGAGATGAAGATGAAAAAATTCGCTGCAATTGCTGCCATCATGATGATGACCACCGCGCCGGTCTTTGCTGCACAGGGCGGCTTTACTGGCCCATCTGCGACACAGACCCAGACGCAAACCCAGCAGGGCGGTTTTGTCGATAACAACGCCAACCTCACCACCGCGGCTAAAGTGAAAGATCTGAAGGACGATGCCTGGGTGAAGCTGCGCGGGAACATTACCGAGCGCCTGTCCGATGACCGCTACACCTTCCGCGACGAGTCCGGCACGGTGGTGGTTGAGATTGACCACAAGCGCTGGAACGGCGTGTCCGTCACCCCGCAGGATAAAGTAGAGCTGCAGGGTAAAGTCGACAAAGACTGGAACGAGTTTGAAATCGACGTGAAGCAGGTTATCAAGCTGAACAAATAACCCGAAAAGGGCCGCTTATGCGGCCCTTTTTCTTTGTGACTCAATTCGTCAGATGAGGTAGTATCTGCGGCAATATTGCCTGAAACCCTTCGGTTTCTGAGTTGAGGAATCACACGTAATGAGCGATATGGCAGAGCGCCTCGCGCTACATGAATTCACGGAAAACGCCTACCTGAACTACTCCATGTACGTCATCATGGACAGGGCGTTGCCGTTTATCGGGGATGGCCTGAAGCCCGTTCAGCGCCGCATCGTCTATGCGATGTCCGAACTGGGGTTGAACGCCACCGCCAAGTTCAAGAAATCCGCCCGTACTGTGGGTGACGTACTGGGTAAATACCATCCGCACGGCGACAGCGCCTGCTATGAAGCGATGGTGCTGATGGCCCAGCCGTTCTCTTACCGATATCCGCTGGTGGACGGGCAGGGGAACTGGGGTGCGCCGGACGATCCGAAATCCTTCGCAGCGATGCGTTATACCGAATCCCGCCTGTCCAAATACGCCGAAGTGCTGCTGGGCGAGCTGGGTCAGGGAACCGTTGACTGGGTGCCAAACTTCGACGGTACGCTGCAGGAGCCGAAGATGCTGCCTGCGCGTCTGCCGAACATCCTGCTGAACGGCACCACCGGTATTGCGGTCGGCATGGCGACGGACATTCCGCCGCACAACCTGCGTGAAGTGGCGAAAGCCGCCATCACCCTGATCGAGCAGCCAAAAACCTCGCTGGACGAGCTGCTGGATATCGTGCAGGGGCCGGATTACCCGACCGAAGCCGAGATCATCACCTCGCGTGCAGAAATCCGCAAAATCTACCAGAACGGTCGCGGCTCCGTGCGCATGCGCGCGGTGTGGAATAAAGAGGACGGCGCCGTGGTGATCACCGCGCTGCCGCACCAGGTTTCTGGTGCCAAAGTGCTGGAGCAGATCGCCGCCCAGATGCGCAATAAAAAGCTGCCGATGGTGGACGATCTGCGCGACGAATCGGACCACGAGAACCCGACCCGTCTGGTGATCGTGCCGCGCTCTAACCGCGTGGACATGGAGCAGGTGATGAACCACCTGTTCGCCACTACCGATCTGGAAAAAAGCTACCGCATCAACCTGAACATGATTGGTCTGGACGGTCGTCCGGCGGTGAAAAACCTGCTGGAGATCCTCAGCGAGTGGCTGACGTTCCGCCGCGATACGGTGCGCCGTCGTCTGAACCATCGTCTGGAGAAAGTGCTTAAGCGCCTGCATATCCTCGAAGGTTTGCTGGTGGCGTTCCTCAATATCGACGAAGTGATTGAGATCATCCGTACCGAGGACGAGCCGAAGCCCGCGCTGATGTCGCGCTTCGGCATCAGCGAAACCCAGGCCGAAGCGATCCTCGAACTGAAGCTGCGCCATCTCGCTAAGCTGGAAGAGATGAAGATCCGCGGCGAGCAAAGCGAGCTGGAAAAAGAGCGCGATCAGCTGCAGGCGATCCTCGCCTCCGAGCGCAAGATGAACACCCTGCTGAAGAAAGAGCTGCAGGCGGATGCCGATGCCTTCGGCGACGACCGTCGTTCTCCGCTGCACGAGCGCGAAGAAGCGAAGGCGATGAACGAGCACGACATGCAGCCGTCCGAGCCGGTGACCATTGTACTGTCGCAGAGCGGCTGGGTGCGCAGCGCCAAAGGCCACGATATCGACGCGCCGGGTCTGAGCTACAAAGCGGGCGACAGCTTTAAAGCGGCGGTGAAAGGCAAGAGCAACCAGCCGGTGGCGTTTATCGACTCCACGGGCCGCAGCTACGCTATCGACCCGATCACGTTGCCTTCCGCGCGCGGCCAGGGCGAACCGCTCACCGGTAAGCTGACGCTGCCGCCGGGCGCAACGGTTGACCACATGCTGATGGAGGCCGATGACCAGAAGCTGCTGATGGCGTCCGATGCGGGCTACGGCTTTATCTGTACCTTTAACGACCTCGTGTCGCGTAACCGTGCCGGTAAAGCGCTGATCAGCCTGCCGGACAATGCCCGCGTGATGACGCCGCTGGTGATTGAGAACGAGAGCGACATGCTGCTGGCGATCACCTCTGCCGGACGCATGCTGATGTTCCCGGTCAGCGACCTGCCGGAGCTGTCTAAAGGTAAGGGCAACAAGATCATCAACATCCCGTCGGCGGAAGCCGCGAAAGGTGAAGATGGCCTGGCGCACCTCTTCCTGCTGCCGCCGCAGAGCACGCTGACTATCCACGTTGGCAAGCGTAAAATCAAGCTTCGCCCGGAAGAGCTGCAGAAAGTGGTGGGCGAGCGCGGTCGCCGCGGTTCGCTGATGCGCGGCCTGCAGCGTATCGACCGCGTGGAGATTGATTCGCCTGCGCGCAGCAGCGCGGGCGACAGCGAAGAGTAATGTCATGACACCCCCTCTGTCCGGAGGGGGTATTTCAATAAAATTTCCCGTAAAATCGTTGTTAATTCGTGCGTTGCGATTAACAATACGCGCTCGTAATAAAGTCCTTACCTGGCCACAGGTGAAGTATAATTGTCAGCTGTCAGGGCTTCAGAGGTCGCTATGCTATACATTGTTCGTCTCATTCTTACCGTTATTTACTGCATTCTGGTCTGTATTTTCGGCTCTATTTACTGCCTGTTCAGCCCGCGTAATCCGAAGCATGTTGCCACCTTTGGCCATATGTTCGGTCGCCTTGCGCCGCTGTTTGGTCTGAAGGTTGAAAAACGCCTGCCTGAAGGAGCGGAGAACTTCGGTAACGCCATCTATATCGCCAACCATCAGAACAACTACGATATGGTGACGGCCTCCAATATTGTTCTGCCTCCGACCGTGACGGTGGGGAAAAAAAGCCTGCTGTGGATCCCGTTTTTTGGCCAGCTGTACTGGCTGACCGGTAACCTGCTGATCGACCGTAACAACCGTGCAAAAGCGCACGGCACCATTGCAGAAGTGGTGAATCATTTTAAAAAGCGCCGGATCTCTATCTGGATGTTCCCGGAAGGGACGCGTAGCCGCGGCCGCGGCCTGCTGCCGTTTAAAACCGGCGCGTTTCATGCCGCAATTGCGGCAGGTGTTCCAATTATTCCCGTGTGCGTTTCCAATACTTCTAATAAGATTAATCTTAACCGCCTGAATAATGGTCTGGTGATTGTCGAAATGCTGCCACCCGTCGATACCAGCAAATACGGTAAAGACCAGGTGCGCGAACTGGCAGCACACTGCCGCGAGCTCATGGCTCAGCATATTGCGCTGCTGGATAAAGAAGTCGCAGAAAGAGAAGCCGCCGGTAAGGTTTAATTCGGCGTTAAAGGGAAAAAGAATTCCCGCGTTGTTAGTCGTTTCAGATGGAGCTTATATGTCACTCAGTCGGCGTCAGTTTATTCAGGCTTCGGGGATTGCCCTTTGTGCGGGTGCGATGCCGCTGACAGCCAGCGCCGCCGGGCAGCAGCAGCCGCTGCCCATTCCGCCGTTGATTGAATCCCGTCGCGGGCAGCCGCTTTTCCTCACGCTTCAGCGCAGCCACTGGTCCTTTACCCAGGGCACGCGCGCGCCGGTGTGGGGCATTAACGGGCGCTACCTCGGGCCGACCATCCGCGTGTGGAACGGCGATGACGTTAAGCTCATTTACAGCAACCGTACGGCTGAAAATGTCGCCATGACCATCAGCGGCTTACAGGTTCCTGGCCCTTTGATTGGCGGCGCGGCGCGAATGATGTCCCCCAACGCCGACTGGGCGCCCGTCCTGCCGATTCGCCAGAGCGCGGCAACCCTGTGGTATCACGCCAATACCCCTAACCGTACGGCGCAGCAGGTCTATAACGGTCTGGCCGGCATGTGGCTGGTGGAAGATGAGGTCAGTAAATCTCTGCCGATCCCGAACCACTACGGCGTGGACGATTTCCCGGTCATAATTCAGGACAAACGTCTGGATAACTTCGGCACGCCCGAGTACAGCGAGCCGGGCAGCGGTGGCTTTGTCGGCGATACCTTGCTGGTTAACGGCGCGCAGAGCCCGTACGTGGAAGTGTCCCGCGGCTGGGTGCGCCTGCGCCTGCTCAACGCCTCTAACTCGCGTCGCTATCAGCTGCAGATGAGCGATGGCCGCCCACTGCACGTGATCTCCGGCGACCAGGGCTTTTTACCCGCGCCGGTCTCCGTTAAACAGCTGGCGCTGGCGCCGGGTGAACGCCGTGAAATTCTGGTGGATATGACCAACGGGGACGAAGTCTCCGTCACCTGTGGTGAAGCCGCGAGCATCGTTGACCGTATTCGCGGGTTCTTTGAGCCGTCGAGCATTCTGGTCTCCACGCTGGTGCTTACTCTGCGCCCGACCGGCCTGCTGCCGCTGGTCACCGATAGCCTGCCGATGCGCCTGCTGCCGCAGGAGATCATGAGCGGCTCGCCGGTGCGCAGCCGTGATATCAGCCTGGGCGACGATCCGGGCATCAACGGCGCGCTGTGGGATGTAAATCGCATTGATATCACCGCTCAGCAGGGAACGTGGGAGCGCTGGACGGTGCGTTCGGATATGCCACAGTCTTTCCACATTGAAGGTGTGTCATTCCTGATCCGCAACGTCAACGGCGCGATGCCGTTCTCGGAAGATCGCGGCTGGAAAGATACCGTGTGGGTGGACGGCCAGGTAGAACTGCTCGTCTACTACGGCCAGCCTTCGTGGCCGCACTTCCCGTTCCTGTTCCACAGCCAGACGCTGGAGATGATGGACAGGGGTTCCGTGGGGCAGATGCTGGTGAATCCGGCGCCGTAACGTGCTTTTCTCCCTCTCCCTGTGGGAGAGGGTTGGGGTGAGGGCAACAGCCCGCATAATACCCCTTCATTTCCCACAATGTTCCAGCGTATAATCCCCGCCCTTTTGTCTATTTTTTCTTCGGAAGCACTATGAGCGCAATTTCCCTGATCCAGCCGGATCGTGACCTCTTCTCCTGGCCCCAGTACTGGGCGGCCTGCTTTGGACCGGCGCCGTTCCTGCCGATGTCCCGGGAAGAGATGGACCAACTGGGCTGGGATAGCTGCGATATCATTCTGGTCACGGGCGATGCCTACGTTGACCACCCTAGCTTCGGCATGGCCATCTGTGGCCGTATGCTCGAAGCGCAGGGCTTCCGCGTGGGGATCATCTCCCAGCCCGACTGGAACAGCAAAGACGACTTCATGCGTCTGGGGAAACCAAACCTGTTCTTCGGCGTGACCGCCGGCAATATGGACTCGATGATCAACCGTTATACCGCCGACCGTAAGCTGCGCCATGACGACGCCTACACGCCGGATAACGTGGCGGGCAAACGTCCGGACCGCGCGACCCTGGTTTATACCCAGCGCTGCAAAGAAGCCTGGAAAGACGTGCCGGTGATCCTCGGCGGCATCGAGGCGAGCCTGCGCCGCACCGCGCACTACGACTACTGGTCAGATACCGTGCGCCGCTCGGTGCTGGTGGACTCCAAGGCCGACATGCTGATTTACGGTAACGGCGAGCGTCCGCTGGTGGAAGTGGCGCACCGTCTGTCGCAGGGCGAGCCGGTAAGCAGCATCCGCGACGTGCGCAATACTGCGATCATGGTGAAAGAGGCGCTGCCGGGCTGGAGCGGGGTGGATTCCCGCATTATTGATATGCCGGGCAAAATCGACCCGATCCCGCACCCGTACGGTGAAGATCTGCCGTGTGCCGATAACAAGCCGGTTGAGCCGAAGAAAGCGGAAGCGAAGGCTATCGTTGTGCAGCCGCCGCGCCCGAAGCCGTGGGAAAAGACCTACGTGCTGCTTCCGTCCTACGAGAAGGTGAAAGCCGACAAGGTGCTCTACGCGCACGCGTCCCGTATTCTGCACCATGAAACCAACCCGGGTTGCGCCCGCGCGCTAATGCAGAAGCACGGCGAGCGCTTCATCTGGATCAACCCGCCGGCGATCCCGCTCTCCACCGAAGAGATGGATAGCGTCTTTGCGCTGCCGTACAAGCGCGTGCCACACCCGGCGTACGGCAACGCCCGTATCCCGGCGTATGAGATGATCCGCTTCTCGATCAACATCATGCGCGGCTGCTTCGGCGGCTGCTCCTTCTGCTCCATTACCGAACACGAAGGCCGTATTATCCAGAGCCGCTCTGAGGATTCGATCATCAATGAGATCGAAGCCATTCGCGACACGGTGCCGGGCTTTACCGGCGTGATCTCCGATCTCGGCGGCCCAACCGCGAACATGTATATGCTGCGCTGCAAGTCGCCGCGCGCGGAGCAGACCTGCCGTCGTCTCTCCTGCGTCTACCCGAGCATTTGCGAGCACATGGATACTAACCACGAGCCGACGATCAACCTCTACCGCCGCGCACGCGACCTGAAGGGCATCAAAAAGATCCTCATCGCCTCCGGGGTGCGTTACGACATCGCCGTGGAAGATCCTCGCTATATCAAAGAGCTGGCGACGCACCACGTCGGCGGTTATCTGAAGATTGCGCCGGAGCACACCGAAGAAGGCCCACTGTCGAAGATGATGAAGCCGGGCATGGGCAGCTACGATCGCTTTAAGCAGCTGTTCGACACCTACTCGAAGCAGGCGGGCAAAGAGCAGTATCTGATCCCGTACTTCATCTCCGCGCACCCTGGCACGCGCGATGAAGACATGGTGAACCTGGCGCTGTGGCTGAAGCAGCGTCGCTTCCGTCTGGATCAGGTGCAGAACTTCTATCCTTCACCGCTCGCCAACTCGACGACCATGTATTACACCGGCAAAAACCCGCTGAGTAAGATTGGCTACAAGAGTGAAGAGGTGGTGGTGCCGAAAGGGGATAAACAGCGTCGTCTGCATAAGGCGCTGCTGCGTTACCACGATCCGAAAAACTGGCCGCTGATCCGCCAGGCGCTGGAAGAGATGGGTAAAAAACACCTCATTGGCTCGCGCCGCGACTGCCTGGTTCCGGCTCCTACGCTGGATGAGATGCGCGAAGCGCGTCGCCAGAACCGCAATACGCGCCCGGCGCTGACCAAACATACGCCGATTGTGCATCAGCGTTCGAACGGTAATTCCAGTGTGAAGAAACCTGTGAAGCGTAAAGCGTAAAAGAAAACCCCGGCTTGCCGGGGTTTTTTGTAGGTCGGGTAAGGCGAAGCCGCCACCCGGCGTTTTAACGCGATTACCCGCCAAACTGATCCGGGTCCGGCCCAAGCCGCTTACCTTTATCCAGCTTCGCAATTTCACCCAGCTCGTCTTTGTCCAGTCGGAAATCCCAGACGTCGAAGTTCTCGGCAATGCGCGACGGCGTGACCGATTTCGGGATCACCACCAGGCCGTTGTCCAGATGCCAGCGAATGACGATCTGCGCCGGGGTTTTGCCGTATTTATCCGCCAGGTCGCGGATGATTTTCTGATCGAACACGCCTTCACCGCCCTGCGCCAGCGGGCTCCAGGACTCGGTCTGGATCTTGTGGGTGGCGTTCCAGGCGTGAAGCTGGCGCTGCTGCAGCAGCGGGTGCAGCTCGATCTGGTTAATCACCGGAGCGACGCCCGTTTCGTCAATCAGGCGCTGCAGGTGATGCACCTGGAAGTTACAGACGCCGATGCTTTTCACCAGCCCCTCTTTCTGCAGTTCAATCATCCCTTTCCAGGCGTCAACGTAATGGTCGATGGCCGGAACCGGCCAGTGCATCAGGTACAGCTCGACGAAATCAAGCTGGAGTTTCTCCAGGCTCTCCTGCAATGCTTCGCGGGGGCGCTTTTGATCGTCGTTCCACAGTTTAGTGGTGATGAACAGCTCATCGCGGGGGACGCCGGCGCTGGCCAGCGCGGTCCCCACGCCGTCCTCGTTTTTGTACGCGGCGGCGGTATCAATCGACCGATAGCCGACTTCGAGTGCTTTATGAATGGCGGAGACGACCTCGTCGTTACCGGCTTTCCATACACCTAGCCCCAGCTGGGGCATCACGTTGCCGTCCTGCAGCTTGATTACGGTTTGGTTTGCCATTTTTCCTCCTTCAGGTGCGCATCGCCGGAGGGGGACTCCGGCGATGGGGTGTGCATTAAGTCTGGACGAAATGTCAAAAAACGAAAGTCAGGATGCCAAAAACGCTTAGCGTGCCGCTTCGTAGATTCGACGGCTGACGTCCAGTGTAATGTCACCGTGCTCGCCCAGCTGGGTCATGCCGTGCTCTTCAAGTTTTGCCAGCAGGGCAGGAATGGAGCTGCCGTCCAGGCCGTAGCCGGACAGACGCGTTGGCACGCCCAGGCTTTCAAAGAAGTTACGGGTCGCTGCAATGGCGGCATCAATACGCGCATCGTCAGAACCCTCGGTGATGTTCCACACGCGCTCGGCGTACTGCAGTAGCTTGGCACGCTTGGTATCCCGTTTTTCGTTCCACAGCGCAGGCAGCACAACGGCCAGCGTCTGGGCGTGGTCCAGGCCGTGCATCGCCGTCAGCTCGTGGCCCAGCATATGGGTTGCCCAGTCCTGCGGCACGCCAGCGCCGATCAGGCCGTTCAGCGCCTGCGTCGCGGCCCACATGACGTTGGCACGCACGTCGTAGTTTTCCGGCTCTTTCAGCGCTTTCGGGCCGTCTTCAATCAGCGTCAGCAGAATGCCTTCCGCGAAGCGATCCTGAATTTTGGCATTAACAGGGTAGGTCACGTACTGCTCGACGGTGTGTACAAAGGCGTCGACCACGCCGTTCGCCACCTGACGCGCGGGCAGGGTATAGGTGTAAACCGGATCCAGAATGGCAAAGACAGGCTGAACGTGTTCGTTCATAAAGGCCTGCTTGTCGCCGGTGGTTTTGCGGGAGATCACCGCGCCCTTGTTGGATTCAGAACCCGTCGCTGGCAGGGTCAATACGGATCCCATCGGGATCGCGCTTTTGATGTCGCTGCCGCGGGTTTCCAGGATGTGCCACGGATCGATTCCATCAGCGTAGTGCGCTGCTGCCGCGATGAATTTAGTGCCGTCCAACACGGAGCCGCCGCCGACCGCCAGCAGGAAGGTGATGTTTTCTTCGCGGGCGATTTTCACCGCGTTCATCAGCGTTTCGTAAGACGGGTTTGGCTCAATGCCGCCGAACTCACGCACGTCCAGTCCGTCCAGAGCACTGTAAACTTGATCCAGCACGCCGGTTTTTTTCACGCTGCCGCCACCGTAAGTGATTAGCACGCGGGCGTCAGCAGGGATCTGCGCGCGCAGGTCGGCGATAGCGTCTTTACCAAACAGAATGCGGGTTGGGGTGTGAAGATTAAAGTTGTTCATTGCTCGTTCCCTTTAGTGGGTGAAAAACCGTGGTGGCGCTGATGGCTACCTGATGCTGCTCATTGTGGCCGTCCGGGGCCAGGCTCTCAATGCACATTCCTGCCGATGTCTTGCCCATTTCTACAGAGCGCTGGAGAAACTTCGTAAAAATGCGCAGACTGTGAGGGTCGGAAACCGTACCCGGAGTAACGTAAAATGAACCGTGAAGCGATCTGCCTTCAGCTTACCTCGCAGATTAAAAGGCTGATAGATAAAGAAAATAATGTTGGCGACCTGCTGCCGGACATTCGCCTGCTCTACGGCACGCAGCCCGGGACGCGCACGCCGGTGATGTACCAGCCGGGCATCGTTTTTCTCTTTTCAGGTCATAAGATTGGCTATATCAACGAGCGGGTGTTCCGCTACGACACCAATGAATATCTGCTCCTGACGGTACCTTTACCCTTCGAATGTGAAACCTTCGCGACGGAGGCGGTCCCGCTGGCGGGTATTCGCGTCAACGTCGATATTCTTCAGCTGCAGGAGCTGCTGATGGAGATTGGCGAAGACGAGCTTTTCCAGCCGTCGATGGCCTCCAGCGGGATTAACTCGGCGACGCTGTCGGAAGAGATCCTCTGCGCCATTGAGCGCCTGCTGGACGTCATGGAAAGGCCGCTGGACGCGCGTATTCTCGGCAAGCAGATTATCCGCGAAATTCTTTATCACGTGCTGCTGGGGCCGGGCGGCGGGGCGTTACTCGCGCTGGTGAGCCGACAGACCCACTTCAGCCTGATCAGCCGCGTGCTCAAGCGTATTGAAAGCCAGTACACGGAGAACCTCAGCGTTGACCAGCTGGCGGCGGAAGCGAACATGAGCGTTTCGGCCTTTCACCACAACTTTAAGTCGGTGACCAGCACCTCGCCGCTGCAGTACCTCAAAACCTACCGTTTGCATAAGGCACGGATGTTGATGATCCACGACGGCATGAAGGCCAGCGCGGCGGCCATGCGCGTCGGCTATGAAAGTGCGTCGCAGTTCAGTCGGGAGTTTAAGCGCTATTTCGGCGTCACGCCGGGAGAGGATGCGTCACGTATAAGAACGATGCAGGGCGCCTGAGGGGAAACGTAGGCCGGGAAAGCAGTAGCTCCACCCGGCTTTTGTTTATGCACTGCAATACTTTTTCTTAATCACCACTGCAATGGTACCCACCAGCCCAGCAACTAGCAGGAATATCGGCAGGATCATCAGGAAGGTCATCACCTGATCTTCATGGTGCTTCACAAAGGGGATCATGTTCAGCGCGTAGCCGAGGGTGGTGACCACGCCAACCCACAGCAGGGCGCTCAGCCAGTTGAAGAACTGGAAGCGGCGGTTAGACAGCCCGGAAATACCCGCCATGGTGGGCAGAAGGGTGCGCACAAACGCCAGGAAACGCCCGGCGAGCAGCGCCAGCAGGCCGTGGCGGTCAAACATGCAGGTCGCACGCTGATGGTATTTATGCGGTAACTGCGCCAGCCAGCCCTTCACCACGCGCGTGTTCCCCAGCCAGCGGCCCTGCAGATAGCTCAGCCAGCAGCCCAGGCTCGCGGCGGAGGTAAGGATAACCATCGTTGGCGTAAAGTCCATGACGCCTTTGCCGATCAACGCCCCGGCAAGCAAAAGCAAACTGTCACCGGGTAAAAACGAGGCTGGCAGTAATCCATTTTCCAGAAACAGCGTCGCGAACATCACGAAATAGACGACGCCTACAACGTGGGGATCCGCCAGGGCGGCAAAATCATGTTGCCAGAGCGCCGCGATAATATCTTGAATAACAGCCATGGACTTTCCTGTGGAACAGCAGAGATAACGCTATTGTACTCCCAATTTCACCTGTCGGGATTGATCGCAGGCGCAACTCATGCAGACTTTTCTGCATGCAGTGTTCACAAAAGCGTCCGGGGAGTACATTTTCAGCCCGCACTCTACACGATACGTTCAAAGCCTGCAGATAAATCCGCAATTAAATCGTCCACATTTTCTAAACCGATATGCAATCTAATGAGGGTGCCGCTGAAGTCCACTTCTCCGCCGGGGCGCAGGGCCGCGATCTGCTCCGGCTGATTCGGCAGGATCAGAGATTCAAAACCGCCCCAGGAGTAGGCCATGCTGAAGAGGGTAAAATTATCCAGATAGCTTGCCAGTTCGTCATTACTCAGCCGTTTTTTAAGCACAAACGAGAACAGCCCGCTGCTGCCCGTAAAGTCACGTTGCCAGAACTCATGGCCTTTACTACCCGGCAGCGCCGGATGGTTCACGCGCTCAACCTGCGGATGCTGCGCCAGCCATTCAGCGATTTTCAGGCTACTTTCATGATGCTGACGCAGACGCACGCCGAGCGTACGAACGCCCCGGCTGGTCATGTATGCCGTGTCTGCATCCACCATCTGGCCCATCAGGTAGGCATTTTCCCGCAGCTGGTCCCAGCAGCGCGCGTTGGAAACCGCGGTGCCAATCATCCCGTCAGAGTGTCCAATCAGGTATTTCGTTGCCGCCTGAATCGAGATATCAATATCGAATTCCAGCGCCTTAAACAGTACACCTGCCGCCCAGGTGTTGTCGATCATGATAATCGCCTCTGGCGCTTTGCTGCGCACGGCCTTCACGATAGCCGGAACGTCGTGCACTTCCATGGTGATGGAGCCAGGAGATTCCAGGAACACAATGCGCGTGTTTGGCTGGATAAGTTCAGCAATGCCTTCACCAATCAGCGGGTCAAACCAGCTGGTGGTCACGCCGAGCTTGCTGAGAATTTTGGTGCAGAAATCCTGGCTGGGTTCATAGGCGGTGTTGGTCATCAGGATATGGTCGCCCTGTTCCACAAACGCCAGAATGGTGTTGGCGACCGCCGCCGCACCGCACGGGAACAACGCGCAGCCCGCGCCCCCCTCCAGCTCGCACATCGCTTCCTGCAGCGAAAAATGGGTTAGCGTGCCGCGGCGACCGTAGAACAGCCCACCTTTCGCGCGGTTACGCGTGGCGATTTTTTTCTCCTCAACGGTATCAAACACCAGCGAGGAGGCGCGTTGAATCACGCTGTTGACCGATCCCTGAGTGTATTTCTTGCTGCGTCCCGCCTGCACCAGCGTGGTATCAAGATGCTTCTTCGTCATGTTCGCTAACCCTGTTTTTATACGTCTGGACGTCCAGACTACCATGATTGTAAAAAACTGCACCCGCATGCTTATCGAATAAGCAGAAAATATTAGCAAAAAAGCGCATAAGAAATTTTTACTGCGTAAGCGCAAGGAAACTGAGCGAAAATTACGGCACCATGTAAATACTAATGAGAACGACTATCAATTCGACGGCTTTTTGATATTATTACGTTCAGATTTTGTGATTTGCGTCCTGGAGATACAGAGTGGGTAATAATTTGATGCAGACGGATCTCTCCGTTTGGGGCATGTATCATCATGCTGACATCGTGGTTAAGATTGTGATGATCGGCCTGATTCTGGCGTCCGTTGTCACCTGGGCTATCTTCTTCAGCAAAAGCGCCGAGCTGCTTTCGCAGAAGCGTCGCCTCAAGCGGGAACAGCAGCAGCTGGCAGAAGCCCGCTCTCTGGATCAGGCTTCTGAGATGACCTCATCCTTCCACCCGAAAAGCCTGACCACTCTGTTAGTGAATGAAGCTCAGAACGAGCTGGAACTCTCCGCCGGCAGTGAAGATAACGAAGGTATTAAAGAGCGTACCGGTTTCCGTCTGGAGCGTCGCGTTGCGGCCGTTGGCCGACACATGGGACGCGGCAATGGGTATCTGGCGACCATCGGCGCGATTTCACCGTTCATCGGTCTTTTCGGTACGGTCTGGGGCATCATGAACAGCTTTATCGGCATTGCCCAGACCCAAACCACCAACCTGGCGGTAGTTGCCCCGGGTATCGCGGAAGCGCTGCTGGCGACGGCAATCGGTCTGGTCGCGGCAATTCCGGCGGTGGTTATCTACAACATTTTCGCGCGTATGATCGGCAACTACAAAGCCACGCTCGGCGACGTTGCCGCTCAGGTTCTGCTGCTGCAAAGCCGCGATCTCGACCTGAATGCCAGCGCCGTGAAGCCGGTGCATGCGGCGTCTAAACTGCGCGTAGGTTGATTGTATGGCAATGCGTCTAAACGAAAATCTGGACGATAACGGCGAAATGCACGAAATCAACGTGACGCCGTTTATCGACGTCATGCTGGTGCTGCTGATTATCTTCATGGTGGCAGCACCCCTGGCGACGGTCGACGTGAAGGTGAATCTGCCTGCCTCCTCCAGCCAGCCGCAGCCGCGTCCGGAAAAGCCAATTTATTTGTCGGTGAAAGCGGATAAATCCATGTTCCTGGGGAACGACCCTGTAACGGATACCTCCGTTATTCCGGCGCTGGACCAGCTGACCGGCGGCAAGAAGGACACCACCGTCTTCTTCCGGGCGGACAAAACCGTCGACTACGAAACCATGATGAAGGTAATGGACACGCTGCATCAGGCGGGGTACCTGAAGATTGGTCTGGTCGGCGAAGAAAAAGCGGCCGCGAAGTGATAAGGAAGCTGGCGAAAGCCAGCTTTTTTCATTGTGTGTGAGGGAGCACGGTCAATCTAACGAGTAATAGCGTATATGGTTTCCTCTCAACGTGTTCCGGTCGCGTTGAGGTTGATAACGGGCATGATAGCCACATTACCGGCGTAAAAGAGATCTGAATTAGTAAACGAATAAATACGTCCGGTAATGGTTGCGTTGACGTGCGAACCGTACCCAGTGATTCTGGCGCTGCCGGTATCAGCAACCATAAACGGTGTCCTCTTTTTCAGATGGTTAAGCGGGTTTACCTGATGCTTAGCGTCAAGATAATAGCGGTACACGTCTGAAACCGTCGCTCCTCCGCCCTTGTACTTAGTGATGTATAAATACATATCAGATGTAATTTGTTGTTCTGAATAAAGTTCATCATCTGGCGGCTGGCTGGCGTAATACTGAAATACCACAAAAACGAGTAGTGCGACAGTCAGCGCGCGATGCAACCATTTAATAACCGTGCTGCCTGGCATAATCAATTCCTTGTTTAATCCAAAACTGGTCGTGCGGGTCATCCCCATAAGGTAGTTCACCGTACCATGCTCCCCACTGTGGGTTTGATGTTCCAGCCCTGCTTTGCGCGAAACCTGCGCCCATATAAAGCATTTTTTCTGGTATACCCGCTGCAAACCCGGTAGCACCATAATTAAAATTACCAAAATTAGCCAGGTCACGGCGCTGTTGTTTGTAATCCCACGGACCATGATTTCTGACCTGTTGATAAAACCAGTAATAGGTTTGCGGTAGCGCCATATTACGTCCCACGCTATGCGTGCTGGCTTCGCGCATGTTGTCTAAAACAATGCTCGTTCCTCTGGTCGGCATGAGAGGCAGTACAGCCATAATTGCATCCTTGCAGTTTGATTTTTGGGGATATTTACCCATGATCAATCCTTGAACATTGATACACATCATTTAAGTCGGTGATTTTTTCTGCGCGCAATCGTATTACAACAAGCGCGCAGGAGTTGTGATTTTCTGCGAACAGGAAGAAGAAAAGAGTATTTAGCTTTTAGTTTCGGGGGGGCGGGTTGCCAGCGCGTCTTCATCAAGCGCGACGTGGGTGACGTTTGAGGTGTGATAATCCCCCTCAGACAGTTTACAGGTCAGGCGCAGCGTCGCGGTCTCTCTCGCCAGCAGATACTGATAATTTGCCTCCAGACGTCCCAGAAGCTTCTCTTTCAGCTCCGGGCGCTGCTCAATGATGGCATTCATCACGGCACCGTAGATCTCTTCTTTCACCTGTAACGGGTATATTTCGCGGCGGTTCTGCCATTTCAGGCGCACGAGCGTGGCCGGGATCGATACCAGATCCTGGGTAATACGTGTCATTTCTTCATTTTTACTCTTTTTTAATGCTTCGAGATTTTGCTTTAAGATAAATTCATCACTTTTTTTATCATCTAAAGTCAAATAAACGTTATTGTCTTTAACTTCTTTCACGTTAATCTTCCCCCAGGGTATAAAAAATAGGGTTGTTTTTTTCTCGCGTAATTAGATTAAGCCAAATTTCATTGCCGGCCTCATTTATTTCCTTCGTTTTTTCAGCCATTATTTGACTTAGTTTCTGGGCATCTATTTCGCCTTCTGCCTGCAGGTCATTCAGCAGGTGGACGAAGGCTTCAATTTTTATAGCGCGAAATAAGCGGTCTTTTATATGGCGATCGTGCTCTTCCAGCAGCATATTACGGGATTTGCCAGTGTGAGAAACGCCAATTAATATATCAGGCTCGAAATCAGAGAGCTTTCTTTTCCCCTGAGTGAAACTGGCCTTTTTTTCTTCTTCCGTCGGTTGCTGTTCCACAGGCATAATGTGGTACTTAGCCGGGACGAGATAGTCGGGCAGCATTTTTAATTTCCTTTAATTTCAACAGGGTGGGGTTGGTAAAGGCGTGAGATTCGTTGACAATATCATGAGGCAATTTTAAAATCAAAAAAAATGGAGCCAACCCATGAACAGCATCTTTTTTACGGTCATCACATTACTATTACTGACCGCTGGTGTGCTTTTATTGATGCAGGAGTTCAATAAAACGAAAGTGTCGAAAGACACCAGTGAACCGCCACAACCTGAACTGATGACAAAAGAGGAAGGAGAAGATCATTTCTCTGTTTTGATGAACTCCGTTACGCCTGTCTGGTACTGGCGGGTGAATCATGAATATATCGACTTCTTACACGCGACAATTAAGCGCATGAAAATGTCGGAAATTAATGACACGCCCGGTCTGTTTGAGGCGCAGCGTCGCTGTAGCGATCTGAATTCAGCGGTTTATAAATATTACGACAACATCAAAAAGCGCTGTCTTAACGGTGAGAAGGTCTCGTATTCAGACCTGGATGTATTAAACCTTCGCCAGTGTTTTCGCGAGTTTAGCCTGGAAGCCTACCCGGAGCTGGTGGTGCTGGTCTGGCCGGAGTATGCGCGTCCTGAGGTTAACCCGGACGACGTCTGAGTGGCGTACTGGTTAGTTCTTGCAAACAGTCAGCGCCGTTGAGATATACTGAGCGCTGGTTTCGTTTGCAGACAGGATTTTATGGAACGCTTCTTTGAAAACGCAATGTATGCCTCTCGCTGGCTGCTCGCCCCCGTCTATTTCGGTCTTTCCCTGGCGCTGGTCGCCCTGACGATCAAGTTCTTCCAGGAGATTTTCCACGTATTGCCTAACATTTTCTCCGTGGCGGAAGCTGATTTAATTCTGGTTCTGCTGTCGCTGGTGGATATGACGCTGGTGGGCGGCTTACTGGTGATGGTGATGTTTTCCGGTTATGAGAACTTCGTCTCTCAGCTTGATATCGCCGAGCATAAAGAAAAGCTCAGCTGGCTGGGGAAAATGGACGCCTCGTCGCTGAAGAATAAAGTTGCGGCATCTATAGTGGCAATCTCCTCTATCCACCTGTTGCGCGTGTTTATGGACGCGAAAAACGTCCCGGATAATAAGCTGATGTGGTATGTGATTATCCACCTGACGTTTGTGCTGTCGGCGTTTGTGATGGGGTATCTGGATAAGATCAGTAAGAAATAAGGTACACATTTCTCCCCTCACCCTAACCCTCTGCCGGGGAGAGGGTTAGGGTGAGGGGAGAAAGCAACGAACCACACTATTTATCCGACGACGCCTGCCACAAATTCAGTTCCCCGTCCGCCACGTGCTGGTCAATCCGCGTCAGTTCATCTTCCGTAAAGCGCAGATTACCCAGCGCCTGAACGTTCTCCTCCAGCTGTTCCGGGCGGCTCGCGCCAATCAGCACTGACGTCACGCGAGCATCTTTCAGCAGCCAGCTCAGCGCCATCTGCGCCATTGTCTGCCCGCGCGCCTGCGCCATCTCATTAAGCAGACGAAGACTGTTCAGGTTAGCTTCCGTCAGCATTTTCTGCGTCAGGCCGCGCACTTTGTTCCCCTCGCGCTGCATACGAGAACCTTCCGGAATACCGTTCAGGTATTTTCCGGTCAGCAGACCCTGCGCCAGCGGGGTAAAGGCAATACACCCCGTGCCGTTTGCTTCCAGCGTATCCAGCAAGCCGGTCTTATCGACCCAGCGGTTAAGCAGGTTATAGGACGGCTGGTGGATCAGCAGCGGGATCTTCCACTCGTGCAGCAGCGCGGCCATTTTTTGTGTGCGCTCGGTAGAGTAGGAGGAAATGCCCACGTACAGCGCTTTCCCACTCTGAACAGCATGAGCCAGCGCGGAGGCCGTCTCTTCCATTGGCGTATTTTCATCCACGCGGTGGGAATAGAAAATATCCACGTATTCGATGCCCATACGTTTCAGGCTCTGGTCGAGACTGGCGAGCAGATACTTGCGTGAGCCGCCTGAACCGTACGGGCCTGGCCACATGTCGTAACCGGCTTTAGTGGAGATAATCAGCTCGTCGCGATACCGGGCAAAGTCCTCACGCAGCAGGCGGCCAAAGTTCTCTTCCGCGCTTCCCGCAGGCGGTCCGTAGTTGTTGGCAAGATCGAAATGGGTAATACCGAGGTCGAAGGCTTTACGCAGCAGCGCGCGCTGGGAATCAAGGGGCTGAACGTGGCCGAAGCTATGCCACAGGCCCAGCGACAGCGCGGGCAGGCGCAGGCCGCTCTTGCCACAGTAGCGGTACTGCATATTCTCGTAGCGGGTAGCGTCAGGGTACCAGGACATGATGTCTCCTTTTCTTATAGATGATTTTTTGAAACGTCGTTTTCATTCTGAACTTATCACATGATGTCGTGCGAAGATAAGGGTTAACGGTGGCTGTGCGACCTGTGAAGCCACGCTAACTAAAAATAATCACAAAAGGTTATAATTTCCCTGCACCCTGCCGATAACGAGAGTAGCACTCGCCTCTGGGCGAATTCACCCTCACGGCAAGGAAGACTTATGAATATGCTCCGTAATTTCACGATCCGTTTCGTCATGCTGACGATCCTCGGGATTTTTTGTTTAATGTGGGCGGGCGTCGGGCTGTACAGCACCTGGTCCCTGTCACGGGTATCAGACGGCAATGAAGTCGATCGCCAGCTGGTCAAACAGATGATGGTGCTCAGCCAGGGCAACGATCAGTATTTCCGCTTTGTGACCCGTCTGAGCCGCGCCATGGAGGTCAAAGCCGCTGGCGGCACGCCGGATTTGTCCTCTGCCCAACAGGCGCTGGACAACATGGGTAAGAAACTGGCCGAAATGAAGGCGATCTCGCCTGGCCCAATGGATGAGCAGGTCTCTGCACAGGTGATCGGTGCCTGGCAGGCGCTGCTTGAACAGGGCGTGACGCCGCAAATGGAGCAGGCGAAGCAGGCGACCCTGGACGGCTACCGCCAGCAGGCCAACAACGTTACGCCGCCGCTGAGCCGTGCGTTCGGTGCCGCTGCCGAGAAGTTCAATAATGCCGCCGCGAAGACGCTCGACAGCACCCGCATGGTGGTCGACGGCCTGACCAGCATGACCCGCACGGTTATTATCGTCGCCACCATTATCGGCCTGCTGATCCTGCTCTTTACCGACCGCTACCTGGTGGCGATGCTGGTCAAACCGCTAGAGCGCATTCGCCAGCAGTTTCGCCAGATTGCCCAGGGCGATCTCAGCCAGCCCATTGCGCCTTTCGGCCGCAACTGCGTGGGACAGCTGGTGCCGCTGCTGAGCGCCATGCAGGACAGCCTGCGTGAAGCGGTCAGCACCATTCGCTCCGGCAGTGAGAATATCTGGCGCGGCGCGACGGAGATCTCCAGCGGCAACAACGATCTCTCTTCCCGTACCGAAGAGCAGGCTGCCGCGCTGGAAGAGACGGCGGCCAGCATGGAACAGCTGACCGCTACCGTGAAGCTGAACGCCGAAAGCGCGCGTCAGGCCAGCCAGCTTGCCGATGTGGCCTCAACCACCGCCAGCCGCGGCGGCTCGCTGGTGGAAGAGGTGGTCACCACCATGAGCGGTATTTCGGAAAGCTCGAAGAAAATTGCTGAAAT
The DNA here is from genome assembly GCF_011683705.1 of Enterobacter sp. 725m/11. Taxonomy (NCBI): domain Bacteria; kingdom Pseudomonadati; phylum Pseudomonadota; class Gammaproteobacteria; order Enterobacterales; family Enterobacteriaceae; genus Enterobacter; species Enterobacter sp. 725m/11. Next base: position 112,723 of record NZ_JAAQOK010000005.1, read on the forward strand.
CACCAACGTCATCAACAGCATTGCCTTCCAGACCAATATTCTGGCGCTCAATGCGGCCGTAGAAGCGGCGCGCGCGGGCGAGCAGGGGCGTGGATTCGCCGTAGTGGCGGGTGAAGTCCGCAACCTGGCAAGCCGAAGCGCCAATGCGGCAAAAGAAATTGAGGGTCTGATTACCGATTCCGTGACCCGCGTCGAGCAGGGTGCGCAGCTGGTGAGCGACACCGGCACCACCATGGATGCGATTTTGCGCGACGTGACGGAGGTGACGACCATTATGAAGCAAATCGCGTCGGCTTCTGAGGAGCAAAGTAAGGGCATTTCGCAGGTCGGGATTGCCATTACGCAGATGGACGGCGTCACCCAGCAGAACGCCTCGCTGGTCGAAGAGGTTTCCGCAGCAGCCGCGGCGCTGGAACGCCAGACCGAAGAGCTTCAACGCTCGGTGCAGAAGTTCCGCCTGACGGCATAACACAACAGGCCGCCTGATGCGGCCTTACTTCTTTCGTTTCCCGATGCTGTTAGTGCGTCGCTTCACCAATCAGCGCGCCCGTGCCGGCACCCACGGCCGCGCCTTTCAGCACGCTATTGCCCGTCACCGCAGCCGCGCCCGCGCCAACGACGGCACCCACGGCACCGCCCTTACGTGCGTCTTTGCCTTTTTCGCCGTTTTTGAACATTGCACCCGTGCCTGCGCCAACCACGGCACCGCCCACAGTTGATTTCAGATCTTTGCCCGTGGCTGCGCCAATAGCAGCACCTGCTACCGCGCCGGCGGCGGTTTTGTCGATGGCCATTCCCGAGGTGGAAAAAATGAGGGCGCTGATAACCAGCGTTGTTTTAATAAGTTTCATAACAGATCCTTTGTGACTGCTGTCAGTTGATACGGCGTTTCTCATTCTGAGGTGAGAAAAACGTCCAGATAGTGCCAGCAATAGCCACTCAACCTTTAGGCTAATCATGCCCTGGGCAAGGATCGCGGCTGCCGGGCGGGGAGCCGCCCGGCGAAACGTTACGCCTGACGCTTGTCTTCCGTATTGGTATCGAAGTCGCTCGCCGCGTGGCGTTCGTGGAGCTGCTCGTTCAGCTCGCCGCTGGTGCGGTTAACGATGCGACCGCGCTTAACCGCATGGCGGTTCGCCACGTCCTTCGCCCAGCGCTGGACGTTGGTATACTTCTCCGCGTCCAGGAACTCGGCGGCGTTATAGACGCTGCCCAGCGCCACGCAGCCGAACCAAGGCCAAATCGCCATATCCGCGATGGTGTACTCCTCACCCGCCACGTAGCGACCGCGCGCCAGCTGTTTATCCAGCACGTCGAACAGGCGCTTAGCTTCCATGGTGAAGCGGTCAATCGCGTACTCGATTTTTACCGGCGCATAGTTGTAGAAGTGGCCAAAGCCGCCGCCGAGGAACGGTGCCGCACCCTGGAGCCAGAACAGCCAGTTCAGCGTCTCGGTGCGTCCCGCCGGATCTTTCGGCAGGAAGTGGCCGAATTTCTCTGCCAGGTAAAGCAGGATATTGCCGGATTCAAAGACGCGCGTTGGCGGGTTTGTAGAGTGGTCACGCAGCGCCGGGATTTTCGAGTTCGGGTTCACGTCGACAAACCCGCTGGAGAACTGGTCGCCCTCGCCGATGCGGATCAACCACGCATCGTATTCCGCGCCCGTCACGCCCAGCGCCAGCAGCTCTTCGAGCATGATCGTCACCTTCTGGCCGTTCGGTGTGCCCAGCGAGTAGAGCTGCAGCGGGTGAGAGCCTACGGGCAAATCCTTCTCATGCGTTGCGCCGGAAATTGGACGGTTGATGTTGGCGAACGCGCCGCCGCCGTTCTTTTTCCATTCCCATACTTTTGGTGGCTGATATGTGTTGTCTGACATGTTGGCCTGCCTTTTGAGTGATGTGTTGAGGCAGTGTAGCAGGAGATTTGTGAAGCGTTTAACGAACTGAGCGCAATCAATTAACCGCTATTCCTTCTGCTGCTTATATATATCAAATCCGGCATAAGCTTAATCGAAAATCGCATTTTCATAATTAATGCGTAAACCGCTAAAGCTGAATATGATGCTTCAACATAAATAAAAGATGCAGTAATAAACACTTTATAAGGCAAGGAGTTAGTGAGATGCGCAAGCTTCTGTTATCGGCAGTGGTCGTTTCGCTCGCGTTAGGCCTGGCGGGCTGTGATGATGCGAAAAATAAAGAGACAAATTCGGCCGCGGCGGCAAAAAGCGACGCGCCAAAAGAGGGCGGTTCGCTCATTATCGGGATTACCTCCGGCGACCCGTTAGCCGTTAATCCGCTCTACGCCAGCGACCGCACAACGTTAACCATCATGCAGGCGCTTTATGCCCCGCTGTACAGCTTTAATAACGGCAACATTGAGTGGGGCCTGGCGGAAAGCTTGACGCCCTCTGCCGACAACCTGAGCTACACTCTGACGTTAAAACCGAACCTGAAATGGCAGGACGGCCAGCCGCTGACGGCGGACGACGTGGTCTTCACCTTCAATAAGCTGCTGGATGCCAAACAGCACAGCTTCTTCCGCAGCATGTTTACCTACGGCGGCAAGCCTGTTGAAGTGAGCAAGGTTGATGAGCGCACCGTTAAGTTCACCTTACCGCAGGTCAGCGCGGCCTTTACCGGCACCCTGGTGCAGATCTACCCGATCCCGCAGCACGTGTTCGCCGGTGAAGGCGACCTGGAAAAGAGCACCAAAAACGATGCGCCGGTCGGTTCCGGGCCGTTCAAATTTAAAGAGTATCGCGCCGGTCAGTATTACGCCCTTACGCGCTTCGACGATTACTGGAACGGCAAACCGAAGCTCGATTCCGTCACCTACCGTTTCGCCAAAGACAGCAACGCCGCCAACCTGGCGCTGCAAAACGGTGAAATCAACCTCAAGATGGTTGACCCGCAGGATGTGAACCGCCTGAAAAATACCGGGAAATTTGACTTCGTGGTCTATCCGGAAGGCCGTCTGGCCTATATGACGTTCAACCAGAACGTGGCGGTGATGAAGAGCAAAGCGCTGCGTCAGGCCATCGCGTACGCCATCAACAAAGACGAGCTAACCCAGACCGCGTTTACCTCGCTGGACTACGCTAAACCGGCAACCTCGTTCCTGACGCCAGATACGCTTTACAAGACGGATGACGTTGAACAGTACAAATTCGATCTGCAAAAAGCCAAAGACCTGCTGAAGACGTCCGGCGCGCCGGATAATCTCAAGCTACGCCTGGCGTATGTGAACACCAACAAAACCCAGGAGAGCATGGCGCTCTACATTCAGCAGGCGCTGAAGGGCATTGGGGTGAACGTGGAGCTGATGCCGCTGGACTCCAACGCCATGTCTCAGCGCAGTCTTGATATGAACAACACCGCGTGGGAACTGAACCTGGGCGGCTACATTATGGGAGCAGAGCCGGACGGTTACAAATCGCTATTCATGAGCAACGAAGCCTATAACTACGCGCACTACAAAAATCCGCAGTTTGATGCCCTGTGGGATAAAGGTGCCGTGGAAACCGACGCCGCGAAACGTGCCGATATCTACAAGCAAATTCAGCAGACCGTGGCGAACGAGATGACCTACTACCCGATCGCCTACACCAATGCGACCGTCGCCGTGGATAAACGCTTCGGCGGCACGAAGGAAGCGGAGCCGAAGCCGGTTTATCTGTTCCAGGATCTGTCAAAAATTTATCAAAAATAGGCTGTTGCCCCGGTCGTAAGATCGGGGCCTTTTAAGGGCACGTCGTGAACACACTCCTCACGCGTCGGCTGCTGCAGCTGCTGCCGATGCTTTTCTTTATTTCGCTGGTGGCGTTTTTGCTGGTCAAGCTCGCGCCCGGCGACCCCGTGGCCGCGTACATCACGCCGCGTATGGCGCCGGAAGATATTGAGCGAATTCGCCAGAGCCTGGGGCTGGATAAGCCGCTGGTCACGCAGTACGTCCTGTGGCTGAAAAGCGTCCTGCAGGGCGATCTCGGCTATTCGTTGATTTACCACCGCCCGGTGCTGGAGATGATCGGCGAACGCATTCCGGCCACGCTGGGGCTGATGGGGGCGTCGCTGCTGATGGCTATCGTGCTGGCGATCCCGCTGGGGCTGCTGGCGGGGGCATTTAAGCACCGCTGGCTGGATCACCTGCTAAACCTTTTTGCCTATATCGGCATCTCGGTACCGATTTTCTGGTTCGGCATTTTGCTCATCACCGTTTTTGCCGTGCAGCTTAACTGGTTCCCCAGCATGGGGATGCGCACCATCGGCATGGAGGATAACGGGCTGGATCTGCTGCGCCACGGCGTGCTGCCGTGTATTGCGCTCACGTTCTATAACCTCTCCAGCTACGTGCGCTACATCCGCTCTAACACCATCTCGCAGCTCTCCGCCGACTACGTACAGACCCAGCTTGCCTACGGCGCCACGCGTTTCAGTATTCTGTTCCGCCACGTGCTGAAAAACGTCTTGCTGCCGGTGATTACCCTGTTCGGCCTGTCGTTCGGTGAGCTGATTGTAGGAGCTTATGTGACCGAGAGCGTCTTCTCCTGGCCGGGGATGGGGCTGCTCGGGATCCAGTCGATCGCCTCGCTGGACTACCCGCTGATTATGGCGATCATCATGCTCTCGTCGATAATGCTGATCGTCGGTAACCTGATCGCCGACGTGCTTTATCGCTTCGCCGATCCCCGCATTCGTACGCTGAGGTAACCGGATGAGCAGACGCTGGCAGCAGGTTCGTCACCAGCTGCGCCGCAACCGTCCGGCGCAGTTCTCCCTGTTTGTGCTTTTTATTTTCGTTGTCGCAGCGCTCTGTGCGGGGTTAAGTCCGTACGATCCAGATCGGATGGCGCTCGGCGCGCGCACGTTGCCGCCGGATGCCGCGCACTGGTTCGGCACCGACGAATACGGGCGCGACTACTTTACCCGCGCGCTGTATGGCGGCCAGATCTCCCTGATGGTTGGTTTTCTTGCCATGCTCTTTTCCACGCTTATCGGCACGGTGGTAGGAACGGTGAGCGGCTATTTTGGCGGCTGGCTGGATAACCTGATGATGCGCGCCGTGGATATCCTGATGGCCATTCCGGCCTTCTTCCTGCTGCTGGTGGTGAATGCTTACCTCAAGCCGGGCGTGGATAACATCATTCTGATTATCAGCCTGCTGACGTGGATGAACATGTCGCGTCTGGTGCGTGCTGAAACCCTATCGGTGAAAGAGCGCGAGTACGTGCTTTATGCCCGCGCGTCGGGAGCGCATCCGCTGCGTATTATCGTGCGCCACATCATTCCCGGCGTGCTGCCGACCATTATCGTGGCGGCCACGCTGAATATCGCCTCGGCCATTCTGATGGAGTCAACGCTCAGCTTCTTAGGGCTGGGCGTGCAGGCACCGGCGGCATCATGGGGAAGCATGCTTAACAACGCCCAGTCTTATATTGGCGAAGCGTCGTGGCTGGCGATGTTCCCCGGCATTCTGATCCTGCTGACGGTGTTCAGCTTTAACGTGCTGGGCGATGTGTTCCGTACCGCCTTTGAGCCGGGAGCAAATCGCGATGAGTAACTTATTAGCGCTTGAGAACCTGCAAACCACGTTCCGCACCCGCGAGGGCGAGGTTCACGCGGTGCGCGGCGTGAGCTTTCAGGTTCAGCCGGGGGAACTCGTCGGTATCGTCGGCGAGTCGGGCTGCGGGAAAAGCGTCACCTGTAAGTCGATTATCCAGCTTCTGGGGAGCAACGGACGGATAACCGGCGGCAGCATTCGCTTCCAGAATGAGGACCTGGCGCAGAAAACGCCCGCGCAGATGCGTGCCATTCGCGGCAACGAGATCGCGATGATTTTTCAGGATCCGATGACCGCCCTGAACCCGGTGCTCACTATCGGCAAGCAGATGTCTGAGATCCTGGTGCGAAATAAAAAACTGTCGAAAAAAGCGGCCAAAGCGGCAGCAATAGCCATGCTGGATCAGGTGGGCATTGCTGAAGCGGAACGCCGATACGACCAGTATCCCCACGAGTTCAGCGGCGGGATGCGCCAGCGGGTGATGATCGCTATTGCGCTCTCCTGCAATCCGAAGCTTCTTATTGCCGATGAGCCGACCACCGCGCTGGACGTGACCATTCAGGCGCAGATCCTGCGCCTGCTGAAAAGCCTGCAACAGCAGACCCAAACCGCGATTCTGCTGATCACCCACGATCTCGGCGTGGTGGCGCAGGTCTGCAGCCGCGTGGTGGTGATGTACGGCGGCCTGGTGATGGAGGAGGGGAGCGTGGAGGACATTTTTTATCGCCCTGCGCATCCTTACACCCAGGGTCTGCTGGCCTCGCTGCCGCGCCCGGATGAGGTGAATCAACGTTTATCGCCCATTGAAGGTTCGCCGCCTGGCCTGCTTAACCCGCCGCCGGGCTGTCCATTTGCGGAACGCTGCCCGAAGCGCATGCCCCAGTGTGAACGGCAACCCGCATTTTACACCGCCGGAGAGGGCCATCGCGCCGCCTGCTGGCTATGGGCCGAGGAGATTCAGGCATGAGTGAACAACAGGCGCCATTAGTGAGCGTGCGCGATCTGCGCAAGCACTATCCGCTCAACGGCGGTTTGCTGCGTAAAGGCGTGGCCGTGAAGGCGGTTGATGGCGTGAGCTTTGATATCCAGCCCGGCGAGACGTTTGGCCTGGTGGGGGAGTCCGGCTGCGGAAAATCCACCCTCGGGCGCGCCATACTGCGCCTTTTCGATATTACCTCTGGCGAGATCCACTTTGCCGGACAGGCAATCGCCCACGCCCGCGAAAGAGAGCTCAAGCCGCTGCGTAAGCGGATGCAGGCAATTTTTCAGGATCCTTACTCCTCGCTCAACCCCGGTATGACGGTGCGACAGCTGGTGGCCGAACCGATGCAGATCCACGGCTACAGCCGCGAAGAACAGCGAGAACGTACGGAAACGCTGCTCTACAAAGTGGGGCTGAAGCACGAACACCTTGAACGGTTCCCGCATGAGTTCAGCGGCGGGCAGCGTCAGCGCATCAGTATTGCCCGCGCGTTGTCCGTGCATCCTGAATTTGTGCTGTGTGATGAGCCGCTCTCGGCGCTGGACGTATCGGTGCAGGCGCAGGTGGTGAATATTTTGCAGGACCTGCAGCAGGAGTTGGGGCTAACCTATCTGTTTATCGCCCACGATCTCTCGATGGTGCGCCATATCTCCAGCCGCATTGGGGTGATGTATCTCGGCAAACTGGTAGAGGTGGCCCCGGCGAATGAACTGTATCAGCGCCCGGCACACCCTTACACCCGCGCGCTGCTGGCGGCGGTTCCCCAGCCCGATCCGCGCATCCGCAATCTCGAAGACGCCACCCTGCGCGGCGACATTCCAGGCCCCACGTCCGCGCTGCCGGGCTGTAAGTTCTGCAGCCGCTGCCCGCACGCCATGCCGGTTTGCCAGACGCAGGAGCCTGCGATGCAGGAGATTGCGCCAGGGCATTTCGCGGCATGCTGGCTGTTTTAAATGTTATTCACGCGTCGCGCAGGTGTATGATAAACGCTCCTCTGTCAGGTTAATTACAACGTGCAGACGACGATAACCCTTCAAAAAATTGCCGCCTGCCTGTTTTAGGTTGGATACATGCGTAAAGGAAAGTTAAGCAGTGATGCGCCATTCGGGACGTTGTTAGGCTATGCGCCCGGTGGCGTGGCGATTTACTCTTCAAATTACGGCAGTCTGGATCCGCGAAAATACCCGGAAGACGCGGACTTTCGCAGCTATATCGGCAACGAATACATGGGCCACAAGTGGCAGTGCGTTGAGTTTGCCCGCCGTTTCCTGTTCCTCAACTATGGCTTCGTGTTTACCGACGTCGGCATGGCGTGGGAGATCTTCTCCCTGCGCTTTTTACGCCAGGTGGTGAACGATAACATTCTGCCCCTTCAGGCTTTTGCCAACGGCTCAAAACGCGCGCCGCGCGCCGGGGCACTGCTGATCTGGCAAAAAGGCGGCGAGTTTCACGAGACCGGCCACGTTGCGGTGATCACCCAGCTTCTCGACGATAAGGTGCGTATTGCGGAGCAGAACGTTATTCACTCCCCGCTGCCGCTCGGACAGCAGTGGACGCGCGAGCTGCGCATGACCGTGGAGAATGGCTGCTATACCCTTCATGACACCTTCAGCGATACCGAAATTCTCGGCTGGATGATCCAGACGGACGACACGGAGCACAGCATTACCCAGCCTGAACCGGACGGTGAACTGCTGAAAATCCGCGGCGCGCGGCTGAAAAACAAACGTCAGTTCGACGGAAAATGGCTGAACGAAAATGACGCGCTGCAGCAGGCATATATCCGCGCCAACGGCCATGTGATCAACAAAGATCCCTGCCAGTACTTCACCATCACCGAAAGCGCCGAGCAGGAGCTGATCAAGGCCACCAACGAACTGCACCTGATGTACCTGCACGCGACGGACAAGGTGCTGAAAGACGACAATCTGCTGGCGCTGTTCGACATCCCGAAAATCCTCTGGCCGCGCCTGCGCCTCTCCTGGCAGTGGCGTCGCCACCATATGATCACCGGTCGTATGGATTTCTGCATGGATGAGCGCGGGATTAAGGTCTACGAGTACAATGCCGACTCCGCGTCTTGTCACACTGAAGGCGGGTTGATCCTCGAAGAGTGGGTCAAAAACGGCTATCGCGGCAACGGGCACAACCCGGCGGAAGGGCTGCTGGAAGAGCTGACCGGCGCATGGAAGCACAGCCACGCGCGGCCGTTCGTTCACATCATGCAGGACAACGATGTCGAAGAGGACTATCACGCGCTCTTTATCCAGCGCTCGCTGATGCAGGCCGGGTTTGAAACCAAAATTCTGCACGGGCTTGGCGCCCTGAGCTGGGATGCTGCCGGGCAGCTGATTGACGACGAGGGTCGCCACGTCAACTGCGTGTGGAAAACCTGGGCGTGGGAGACGGCGATAGAGCAGATCCGCGAGGTCAGCGAAACCGAATACGCCGCCGTGCCGATCCGCACCGGGCATCCTGAGGGCGAAGTGCGCCTGATTGATGTTCTGCTGCGCCCGGAAGTGCTGGTCTTTGAACCGCTGTGGACCGTTATTCCCGGCAACAAGGCGATTCTTCCGGTACTGTGGCAACTGTTCCCGAACCACCGTTACCTGCTCGACACCGATTTTGAGGTGAACGACCTGCTGAAGCAGACCGGATACGCCGTCAAGCCGATTGCCGGACGCTGCGGCAGCAATATCGATCTCATCAGCGCCCAGGACGAGCTGCTGGATAAATCCAGCGGCAAGTTTGTTGACCGCAAAAATATCTACCAGCAGCTGTGGTGCCTGCCAAACGTGGACGGCAAGTACATTCAGGTCTGTACCTTTACCGTGGGCGGAAACTACGGCGGGACCTGCCTGCGCGGCGATGACTCGCTGGTGGTGAAAAAAGAGAGCGATATCGAGCCGCTGATTGTACTGAAGGATAAGTAACGTGCATCTGCGCTAAAAAAGCCCCCGCAGGGTATTCTCTGTGGGGGCTTTTTGTTACTGCGCTTCCTCGTCCTGCTGCACGCTGGTTTTCAATTCGATGATGCGTCCAATCTGGTCATGATAAACCGTCAGCAGGTTGTGCTGGCTCATCTCCGAGATGAGCTGCGGTGAGACGTTAAAGCTGCGGGCAAGTTCGTCATGATGCAACAAGCCCGGCTGACGTCGTCTTACGTTCGCGCGGCGGCGGTTGTACTGATACCACAAAATCAGCAGCCAGCCGTTGAGCGCGGCGAACAGCAAATAGATCAACACCGTATTAAAGGAGGCAATAATCACGCTCCACCGGTGGTCGCTCTCCTCGGTTAACTGCATCCACAGCCTGGCATACAGGAAGAACATAAACCCGCCCCACGCCACCACGGTTAACGCGGCATCAAAAAGTCGTGGCAGCAACCGATGTTCAGTCAAAATTAAGGTATTTTCGTTCATTGAAGGCTTCCTTTTCCCCTGTCCGGACTGATCCAGCGCGCGCGGGCGCGCTGACGTTTAAGCATGACTTTTGGAAATGCGACGAGGGTGGTGAACAGACCAATCATCCAGTAGACCATCGGGAACCAAATCACCCAGAAAAGCGAGCTTGCCACCTTGCGCTCATAGCGCCGCTCGATGTACAAGCTGACCAGGAACTGCAGCAGGCACATCACGCCCAGCAGCAGCCCGGTAAACGCCGGGGGAAACAGGGTTTCAACGGTCAGCCTGGCGGGAATGGGCGCGACGTGGCTGATGATGTACAGCAGCACCGTTATCGCATACGCGAAGGCCCACAGCGTTGACAGCGCGTACTCCAGAAACAGGGGCCACATGCGGTGATGCTCCCAGCGCACCATCTTGCGCAGGTTCACCAGAAATACCTCCGCGCCGCCCTGTGCCCAGCGCAGACGCTGCTTCCACAGGCCCTTCAGCGTCTCCGGCATCAGGATCCAGCACAGCGCCCGCGGCTCGAAAAAGATATCCCAGTGGCGCAGCTGGAGCTTCCAGCTGATGTCGATGTCTTCGGTGATCATGTCCGGGCTCCAGTACCCGACGTCCGCCAGCGCCTGTCGGCGAAAGGCGGCGATGACGCCGGAGACGGTAAAGACCCGGCCATAGATCCGCTGCGTCCGCTTGATGAGCCCAATGATGGACGAAAACTCGCCAACCTGAATGCGGCCAATCAGCGTGGAGCGCGTGCGAATGCGCGGGTTCCCGGTAACCGCCCCGACGTGGGGATACTGAATCAGCGGCGCGACCAGATAGGCCGCGGTGTCGCGGTCGAGCAGAGCGTCGCCGTCAATGCAGACCAGCAGATCGCCCCGGGCCGCCGCCGCCCCGGCTTTGAGCGCCACGGCTTTTCCCTGGTTCTCCGCGAGGTTAATCACCCGCAGGCGCGGCTGCTCCAGCGCAAGCTGCTGCAGCACCTGCGCGGTGTTATCAGACGAGCCGTCGTTGATGGCGATCACTTCAATATTCTCGTATCGCTGAGCCAGCGCGGCGCTGATGGTCTCTCTGGCGTTTCTTTCCTCATTGAAGCAGGGGATCAGAATTGAGATGAGCGGCTCGCCGGCGAGCGTCGGGGCGGGCGTGTCTTTATCCCACGACCAGCGGCGTTCAAGCTGAAACCAGAAATAGAGGCCGCCGGTGACCCAGAGCACGGACATAAACAGCGGCCAGAAGAAGACAAAATCCAGAATCAGCTCGCCGGTAAAGAGGGCGGCCACCCCTAACGGCAGCCCGAATACCAGACACAAAATTGAAAAGGCGATTATGCGATCAGTCATTGTCAGGGTACCAGTAGGAAGAAAAGACGGGCCTGATGCGCGAGATATCAGGCTGGTTATTGATGAAATCGTCAGGGTAGTAGCCGTAGTTTTTGATGCCGTTCAGCTGGAGGACGCGCATCCACGCCGCAAGCTGACTGTCGGAGACGGCGCGCTGCGGCTTCTGCTCCCAGTCTCTGGCCTGCAGCTCGAAAATGGTTTTATCCAGCGCGCCGGGCCGCGCGGCGACGGCCTTGATCAAACGCGTCAGCCAGGCATTGCTCTCGTTCGCCGGAACGGACTCCATCAGCGGCATTGCCATGGGCACCGTCCAGTCATAGGCCGCCAGAAAATCATCGAGATTCTGCGCAAACCACGCTTCGCTTTCGGGCTGCAGAATGGGAAGGACGAACATATTGCGCGCGGTTTTTATCTGCGGGCCGCGGATGTGCTTCACCGCCTGGCTCAGAGCGCGGGTAAATCCGATAAGCCTCCGGCTTTTCTGGCGCGTCGTGTCCTGCCCGGCAGCGTCAACGTCCGTCAGTACCGCATCGTCATGGAACAGGATCCCGTTGAAGCTGGCATAGCGGGCCAGATCTTCATAGATTTCCGTCACCTGCAGGCGAACCTGCGGGTCCCACGGTGAAAGCCTGATGTAGGGCTCATTGGCCTCGCGCAGCTGGCCGGTTCGATCGTCCCGGCGCTGCACGCGCGGCAGGGCAGGATCGAGATCGAACGAGAGCACCGGCATCCACGCGTAGACCTTCACCCCCGCGCGGGTTTGCAGCTGCCAGGATACGAAGTTAAAGAGATCGGCCCGGACCGGAAGCCGGCGGTTGGGGAAATAGAGCGCCCTGATCCTGCCGTCGCCCTGCGGGTCGGCAAACGCCTGCAGGAAGACGTGGCTGATTTTCATGTCGTAGACCCGCTGGATCAGCCTGTTGATGTTTTGGGTCTGCTGAGCCGGATCGGGATCGTAAACGTAGTCGAGATCGACGTGCATCACGCGCACGGGATCGTGCTCCTGAACCCGGCTGACCGAACTGGCAAACGCTTTGAGCGAGGGGTTGCCGGCGATCAGCAAACGGGGAATGCTACCGAGATTGCGCACGTCACCCAGCCCGTCCTCCAGAGTAAAGGCGAGCCGATAGCCCTGCTGCCTGGCGATGGCGAGCGACGTACCGCTGGCGGCACCGTAAGGCCAGACCCAGGCGCGCGGCGCTTTGCCCGTCACCTGCGCGATTTTCTCCGTCACCTTGCGGACGTCATCGCCGATCCGCTGGCTGAACTGCTGGTCAGTTTCATAGCGCCCCGTCGCTTTATCATAAAAGCGGTTGGCGATGGCCGGTTCGCGGCTTCCCTGCGGGTTGGCGACGATGCCGTAATGCGAGGCCCAGGTATGCGATCCGATCTCAACCAGCGGAGACTGGCTGAGCTCGCGCACCATGTTCCAGGTCGCGAAGCGATCCCGGGGCGTCATCAGGCCGCCAAAGTTCACCTTCTGGTTTGCTGGCGTATCCACCCAGCTGCCCACCGGTGCCCAGAGCGCAGGCACGTTCCAGGCCTTAAGCAGCGGCCAGACGCGGGTGTAGAAGCTGCTGTAGCCGTCGTCAAAGCTGAGCAGAACGGCTTTCGGCGGCAGCGATTTTTTGCCGTCATGCGCGTCCAGAATGTCCTGCACGCTGATGGCGTGATAGCCGTTGTGCAGAAGCCAGCTAATCTGCTCGTTTAGCGCGCTGGTGCGCACGGAGAGGTAGCGCTGATCGGCGGCATCGTCTTCGACGTCGTGGTAGGCCAGCACCAGAAACTGGTTCTGCGGCCAGGGTTTGCTCGCCTCCGGCTGCGGCCGCTCGCTGGGCGCAACGAACGAGATCGCCTGCGCCCAGACGCTCGCGCTGAGGCAGAGCCAGCCGATGAGGATCAGGCTCACGGAAAAACGTGTGTTCAGCATATTCATCCTTAAAAGCGTAAAGTCGCGTCAAGCGTGACGGAGAGGTTGCTCTCGCGTTTGCCGTCGTAAGGGCGTTTATCCCAGTTCAGCATCACGCCGGTATCAATGACGTTATTCCACTGAACGCGTTGCCCGTAGCCCAGCAGGGCGATGGCGCCAACGGACTGGTTTTTCTGCCAGTAGCTGCCGCCTCCCGCCACCAACTGCTGGCTCCAGAGGGTGTCGTAATGGCGGTACATCTCATGGTCCACGGACAGGGCGGCCGTCACGGACAGATCCCGCGCCGGGTTGTAATAGAGCGTGTCCCGCAGGCTGTTTTTACTGGCGGCGATCCCCGGTTCAAGATCCAGCGTCAGGGTCGGGGTCTGCCAGAGACGCTCCTTACCCGTAAGGGTGTATTCCTGTCGGCGATTATGGTCTGAGAAGCGGCTGACGGCGGCGCTGAACTGGTACTCACGGCGCTCGTTTTGATACCAGCGGATCCCGCCTTCACCCCGGTTGGCGCTAATCCCGTTGCGTAATGCCCGTAGCGGCGCGGTGCGGGATAAGCGTTCAAGGCTGCCGCTGAACTGCCAGTTATCATTGAGAAAGTACGTGGTTGAGAGGCGAGCACCCGGCTTGTTTTCACCGTGATAGCGGTTGCTGGATATCTCGGCTTCGAGCTGAAGGTCGCGAGGACGCCACTCGACGCCGCCCAGGAGGTGACGGCTGGTGCCTTTGCCTTCATCGAAATTACCTTGCGCATAGCGGGTACCCGCAAACAGCCGCCAGCTATCCGCTACCGGTGGACCATAGAGCGTGGCATCCCCGTTCAGGTCGTGCGTCCCGCTGATGGGGTTATCAGAGTGCAAGCCCTTGCTCGCGTTAAGGCGCAGCTCGGACATGTGATGCACCGTTCTGAGCCTGTCCAGACGCCTGGCACTGCGAGCAACGGGCGCGCGGGCAAGCACGTCGTCGGCCAGTAAATCCATCTGGTGCCACTCCTGCAGATCCATGGCGACGTAAGCCTGCTGCTGTTCCAGCTCCAGATTAGATGGCTCCAGCGCCTCCGCCCTTTTTAACGTTTGCTCGGCCGCGCGCGGCTGGCCCCGCGCCTGAAGCAGGGTGGCATAGTCAATCTGCAGCCCCTGATTGCCCGGCGCCGTTGTGGCCAGACGGTGCGCCAGCTTATCCGCATCCGGCAGGGCGTTGGTTGAGAGCAAATAGTTAAATTTGAGCGACTGCCCGGTAAGCCACCGATCGTTGGGCTGCGGAGTGGGCGAGCCGAAATCGTAGCGGATCCACGGAACGCTGCGGGTCTGGCGCTCTACATACTGGCGAGCGGCCTGATACTGCCCCGTGTCCAGCCAGGCGTAGAAAAGCGCATGCTCCTCGTCCTGCGGATCGGCGGTGTATTGCGGGTAGCGTTGCAGTAGCGAGAAGGCGGCAGTGGCGTTTTTCTCCTGCAGATACGCGGAGATCGCCCAGCCGATGGCCCAGCCCGGCACCGGATGCTGCGCCTCCGTCAGCGCCTGATATTCACGGATGACCTGCGGGTAATCGCCATGCGCGTACAGCGCACCCAGCCTGTCGATACGGGCGAGGATGATGTCTTCCGCTGCCTGCGGTTCGTGTTGCCAGCGTGAGAGCAGGGCGTCGTAACGATTCAGTGCCGTTTGCGCCAGCTGCAGGCGCTCTTTTTCCGTTCTGCCAGGCACGTCGGCAAGGCGAACCCATTCTGCGGCGGCATTAAGCTCCAGACGGCGGCGCTGCGCGGGGGTCAGCGTTACCCTTTGTGACAGCATCAGCGCGGGAGTACTCACCCGGTTATCCGTTAGCGCGTCAATCAACTCGCTAAGGAGCGCGTTATTCTCCGGCGCAAGGGTCAGCGCGCGCGTGTCCGCTAAAAGCCGATCCCAGCTTTTTCCCTGGCGTAACCAGACGTACGAAAGCGTCTGAAGATGCGCCGGAGAGGGATCCTCCGTCACCAGCTGGCGGGCTTCCTGCAGAGCGAGCGTATCCATGCGGGCATCGGCCAGGGTTTTGATATAGCCGATACGATAATCGTCATTATGTGGCGCAAGGCTACGCGCCTCTTTCCACAGCGATAAGGCAGGCTGCCACGCTTTTTGATCTCTTCTGGCCTGCGCGACAGCCGCAACGCCGCGAGCGGGCAGCGGCATATAAATGCCATAGCGCTGCCAGAGCTGAATCACCTCGTCATTACGACCTGCCCACGCAGCCACCTGTAACCAGTCCGCCACTTGCTCGGGCGACAGAGCATGCTGTTGCTGATACCGCTGAAGATAATTGAGAAACGGCGTGTAATTACCGTTACGTGCCTGTTGAATCTGTTGCTCATAAACGGATTCCGTTGCCTGAACGAGAACAGGAAACAGAAATAGCAGAAACAATAATCCTGGGGCGCGATAAAAGAATAACGTATTGAAGCGAAGCGATCTTTCCATATCTATTTGCCATTTGTTTATCATGAATCCATTGCATAACACGGCTGCCTTTTAACGCTGCGTTAAAGGCCATTAATGAGAACATTAAATCTGAATGCAGTAACGTTATGGGGTACTTACTTTAAGGTAATTATGGAACCTCCTCTTTGGGGACTGGGTGGAAGGTAATGTACACCTGATATGTTGCCGGATAAATATGGTGAAAAGCAGAGGGGTAGTTTTGGGATAATTCTGGAATGAGATGTCTTTTGTGATTATTTTGAATTGAATCTGTATTTTTAACTATTTGATATTGATGTGTTTTATTTATCTTTTTTTGAGTTTGTTTATATTCCCGGCGAGGTTTTATTGTAGCAATTAAAGTACTTTCTGGTGCATGTTTGGGAAGTTTCATGACAAAAAGTCTTAATGTTCAGCGAAGTGACTTTTCTGCGATTGTTTTTTATTTATAATTAACGCCAGCCATTGAATGAAAGTCTACAGGAAGTCTTACTCATCAATGTCTGTATTGAGGGATGTTCAACGCCAGAATACATATTGTCGTTAATATTACAGCGCTATAAAACGAAGGCGGCCTTCTTTCTGAAGGTGCGTTCTTGCTTTAATCTAAAAGGGATGGTTAGTGGCAACTTCAATAGTGTTAGTGACCCAGGATCGCTATCTTGTCAGGGGGATGAGGCTATTTTTCCCGGATATTATCCTGCTCGACTCGATTGACAGAAACATATTTGATAACGGTGCAGATGAATATTCTGTGTTGATTGATAGCCGTTCTCCGCTCCGTTTATATGATTACCTGATACGCCATCCGGCCAGAACAAAAAAAACGATCTGCTGCGTTATGCTGGATATGCGACATCGCGAGGAGAATCTACTCAGTATGAAGTTGTTTATGAACACGTCGCTTACGGCGCCGGATATGGCATCGTTATTTAACCTGGTGCTCAATATGAAGGGCAGGCGTCTGACCACCAAGTGGCTGCTTAACTTACGGCTTGGCACGCACGAAGCGATCATGCTGCGGTTGTTGAGGGCAGGGATGTCGATGGAAGCGATTGCCGATGAACTGAACACGTCGGTGAAGAGCCTCTATCGCAAACGGACGGCGCTGTCGGAACGCCTGGGGGCGGAGAACTTCAACGAGGCGTGTTTGTTTATCTTTAAAAACAAACTGCTGGATGCGGTTGGGAACGATCCCTGAATTCCTGAGAGCCTAAAAGCTAAAACCCGCCACAAGGGCGGGTTCTTTTACTGGAAATAATTCAGAACGACCAGCGCAGATTAGCGTTAACTGAGTTGACGCGGGTATCCGCACCATATTGCCCCTGATAACCCACATCCAGCGTCGCAGCACGCGACAGCTGTACGCTCACGCCGATATCACCCACCATCACGTCCTCATCCACGGCCTGCCCCTGAGTAATGAACGCGTCGCTGCCCGCAAACGCCATGCGCGAAGAGGTATTCTTATCGCCATAGGCGTGCTGCCAGCCCAACGAACCGTAGAGGTTCACGTTCTTTGGCAGCTCGGTCACACCGCGCACCCCGAGGGTGGAGTAAAAGGTATTCATCGTTTCGTTACGCACGCTCAGCGCGGCGGCACCGCCGTCTTCCCTGAAGCTGTCGGTATGCAGTCGAATGTACGATAAATTGACGAACGGCTCGATATTCATATCAGGCTGGCCGAAGCGGTAGCCCGCTTCGGTGAATGCCAGCAGCGAGTTGGCGTCGTAATCCGACTTCAGCCGATCCGAGAAGCCGCTGAAATCAACGCTGCGCTCGCCTTCGATCTTGTGCCAGGTGTAACCCAGCGCGCCGCGAAGGGAGAACGCATCCTGTTGACCCGCCGCGTACAGGCCAAGGTGGTAGTTATCGGTATCCGTTGAGGAACGACGGCTGTCGACGTCGTAATCACCGCGGCTGTAGCCGAAGTAGCCACCGACACGCACGTTATGATCCGCCAGCTTGCGATCTGCCCCCAGCAGGAAGCCGGTGGTGTTGCCGTCCAGCTTGCCCACGTTACCGTCGCCGTCGTTTCGGCTCCAGGAGCTGAAGGTCTGGCCCCAGACGCCATTGTTTTGCGGCTCCGGCTGCTGCACCAGCGACATCGCTAACGGTGGTATCGGCAGGCTGTCGTTATCAAACGCGCGCTGCATACGCTGGTTTAAGACGTTAAACACCTGCGTGCTGCCGGCGATCAGGTTGGACTGCATTGACGGATAAACTTCACCGGACAGCTGGTTGAACGCCTCGCGCGCTTCCGGCGCGCTGAGTACCAGCAGCGAGTTATACAGCGCCAGCGACGGGCCGCTTTGCGTCAGGGTGGAGAGCGCGCCGGCGGTATTCCACTGGTTGCTGCTTTTGGCGACGGTCTGGAAAATCCCCGGCTTGCCGCTGCCCGGATTCTCACTGCCAGGGTTTTCTCCGCCCGGGTTCTCACCGCCTGGGTTTCCTCCTCCTGGGCTGTCTCTTATACACATCTCCGC
>NZ_JAAQOK010000060.1:0-24465 GCF_011683705.1 Enterobacter sp. 725m/11
TCCGTCGTCGGCAGCGTCAGATGTGTATAAGAGACAGATGGTGTACAGGGAGTAGAAGATCGCAGAGATAGCGATAAGGCCCATGATAACCACAAACACGTTGCTGACCTGGCCGCTGTACTTGCGCATGGCAGGCACTTTCTGAATCGCGTACATCGGCATCAGGAACAGAATCATCGCGATAACCGGGCCACCCAGGGTTTCAATCATGCCCAGGATGCTTGGGTTCAGGGTCGCTACCGCCCAGGTGGTGAGCAGCATGAACAGTGCAGTGATTTTGTTCAGCTTGTTGATTTCAATGCTCTTGCCTTTACCGCGCAGAGATTTAATCACCATACCGTTGAAGCCTTCACGCGCGCCCAGGTAGTGGCCCAGGAAGGATTTGGTGATGGCGATCATCGCGATGATCGGTGCCATCCACGCAATCAGCGGTGCGTTAAAGTGGTTCGCCAGGTAAGACAGAATAGAGATGTTCTGTTCTTTCGCTGCCGCCAGGTCCGCCGGGGAGAGGCTCAGTACGCAGCTGAAGACGAAGAACATCACGGTCAGCACCATCATCACGTGAGCGCGGGCCAGGATGCTGGAGCACTTCTTCTCTGCACCATTACCGTACTCTTCGCGTTTCGCCACGGCGAAAGAGGAGATGATTGGGGAGTGGTTGAAGGAGAAGACCATTACCGGGATCGCCAGCCACAGGGTCATCAGCAGGCCGTTACCGGTCGCAGACGCGCTGCTCAGGGACAGGGTTTCCAGCGCTGCACCGTTCCACTGTGGGATCAGGTAGCAGGCCAGCAGCATTAGCGCAGCCACAAACGGGAAGACCAGCACGCTCATGGCCTTAACAATCATCTGCTCGCCGAAGCGCACGATGGTCATCATGCCGACGATCAGGATCAGAGACAGAATGGCACGCGGTGGCGGCGTCATGTGCAGCTGGTGCGTCATGAAGCTTTCAACGGTGTTCGTGATCGCCACGCTGTAGACGAGCAGGATTGGGTAAATCGCGAAGAAGTAGAGCAGGGTAATCAGTTTACCTGCGCCAA
Organism: Enterobacter sp. 725m/11; assembly: GCF_011683705.1. Taxonomy (NCBI): domain Bacteria; kingdom Pseudomonadati; phylum Pseudomonadota; class Gammaproteobacteria; order Enterobacterales; family Enterobacteriaceae; genus Enterobacter; species Enterobacter sp. 725m/11. The sequence continues at coordinate 1,044 of NZ_JAAQOK010000060.1, forward strand.
CGCCGAAATGTTCTTCAACCACTTCGGTGATGTCTTCGCCCGGGTTTTTACCGGACAGCACGAAGCGGGTCAGACCGCGGTGTGCGAAGTAGGTCATCGGGAAGGCGATGACGGCCATGATGATCAGCGGAATCAGACCGCCGACGCCTGCGTTGATAGGAAGGAACAGTACACCAGCGCCGATTGCCGTGCCGTAAAGGCCCAGCATCCACATGGTATCCGTTTTGCGCCAACCACTTCGGGATTCAATCGAAGCAACGGTGCTGGTTTGAGTGGTTTCCATCTGTATCTCCTGGAGGAAGCAAATTGTCAGGTTTTTAGTCAAATCCGATGAAAAAGTGCCTGACGGTAATATGAAATTCGTTCAGTGACGGTTTTTTAATAATTTTCGCCCGTAACTATTGGCGGGCGGAAAGATACATTCTCGTTATGAATCTATCAGTGATCGCGATCCCAAATGCAATAATCCACTTATGATGTGGGCATCTTTAGACCATTTATCTGTTAAAAAAACATCAAATAGAATTTACGGGCGCGAAGGCTACCACCAACGACATGTGGGCTAAAAGAGTGGCCCGCAATATAGGTGTCTTCCGCTGTAAAGATATGGGTTTTTAGGATTTTCTTGCGGGTAATTTAGTTTAAGGCTGATAAATTACGGTTGTTAAATGGAGGTAATCGATTGCGTTCGCCGTAAGTTTGTTAAAGTTATAAGTGAGGCCTATGAATTGATTCGTTAATAAAAAAGCCGGGATCCGCTACAGGGTGCCCCGGCTTTGAGGAGAAGAAACTGAGCGTTACGTGCAGATTTCGTAGCACGGAATGTAGGCTGAACCCGGCAACTTCATGCGGTGTTGAGCCACAAAGCCCTGAAGCATGTCGTCCATACGGCGCATCATCTCCGGGTCGCCGTGGATCTTGTACGGACCATACTGCTCAATCGCGCGGATGCCCATCTCCTTCACGTTGCCCGCCACAATCCCGGAGAAGGCGCGACGCAGGTCGGCGGCCAGCACTTCCACCGGCTGGTCCGGGTAGAGTTTCAGGTTCGCCATATTTTCATGGGTCGGCTCGAACGGGATCTGCAGGTCAGGCGCAATGCGGATTGACCAGTTAAAGCTGTACGCATCACCGGTATCACGACGATTCTCTTTCACCAGCGGCATCGCTTTTTTCATCTGGCGCGCCACTTCCGCCGCATCATCAATGATGATGCGATAGTGACGACGCGCGGCTTCTCCCAGCGTATGCACGATAAACTCGTCCAGCACGCGGAAGTAGTCGGCGCTCTCTTTCGGGCCGGTCAGGATCAGTGGCAGAACCTGATCTTTGTTGGCCGGGTTCATCAGAATCCCCAGCAGATAGAGCAGCTCTTCCGCCGTTCCCACGCCGCCCGGGAAGATGATGATGCCGTGAGCGATACGAACAAACGCCTCAAGACGCTTCTCGATATCCGGCATGATAATCAGCTCATTGACCAGCGGGTTAGGCGGCTCAGCGGCGATGATTGACGGCTCGGTCATGCCGATAAACCGCCCCTCTTTGTAACGCTGTTGCGCATGACCCACGGCTGCACCTTTCATTGGTGCTTCCATTGCACCCGGACCACAGCCGGTACAGATATTCAGCTCGCGCAGGCCAAGCTGCGTTCCGACCCGACGGGCATAGAGATATTCGGTTTCGTTAATCGAGTGGCCGCCCCAGCAGACGACCATGTTTGGTGCTTCGCCAACGTGCAGGGCGCGGGCGTTGCGCAGAATAGAGAACACCAGGTTGGTGATATGAACGGAGCTTTCCAGGTCGAGATGCTGGAAGCGGCCCGCGTTGTGAATCTGCCCGTTAACAAACAGGATGTCGCGCAGGACGGCAAACAGGTTGGCCTGAAGGGAACGAATGATACGCCCGTCGACAAAGGCCTCTTCCGGCGGGTTGATCACTTCCAGTTTCACGCCACGCTCGCGGCGCAGCACGTTAATATCAAAGCTTTCGAAGCGGGACAGCAGTTCTTTACTGTTATCTGTCAGGCTTCCGGAGTTCAGTACGGCAAGTGAACAGTTACGAAACAGTTGATAAAGATCGCTGCTGGCCGTGCGTTTAAGCATGTCCACTTCCAGCTGCGACAACATATCCATTGAGCCAAGCGGGCTAATATGTGTAATCAAGTGAGCTCCTTATGGGACGATTATCGTCATTCCCTTTGATTACAATAGCCCTGGCGCGTGACGTTTCACAACACTTCGGCGGAATACCGCACGCATATTGTGAAAATATTTATATTATTGACGCACCAGCCGGCCCGTTGCTGGCACAAAATCGGTGTTGGTGCGCCACGGGTTAATGTCCAGCCCGCCACGGCGGGTATAGCGCGCGTAAACGCTCAGTTTCTCCGGCTGGCAGAAACGCTGAATATCGTTAAAAATACGCTCCACGCACTGCTCGTGAAATTCGTTGTGATGGCGGAACGACACCAGATAGCGCAGCAGTTTTTCCCGGTCAATTTTCGGCCCTCGGTACTGGATCTGCACCGAACCCCAGTCCGGCTGGTGGGTAATCAGGCAGTTGGACTTCAGCAAATGGCTGACCAGCGTCTCTTCAACCACTTTTCCGCCCGCCGCGTTTTCGAGGTAATCGGCGCTGAATTCATAATTCTCCACCTTGATGTCCTGCTCGTCGATGCAGGTTCCGTGGAAATGGGCAATGGGCTGTCCTTCCAGCTCGTGCAGGCGGTATAACGAGACGGACACGTTCCCCTGCGCGCAGGCGGCTAAATCCCGCTCCAGCGTTTGCTGAACCTCGTCCCAGCTGTTGAATCGAGTCTGGTTGAAGCTGTTGAGATAGAGCTTAAAGCTTTTGGACTCGACCAGGTTCACGCTGGCATAGTCCAGCTCAACGTGGCCCACGGCCACCTGCGGCAGACCGCGCGCGTTAAGCCAGGAGAGTTCGTACAGCGTCCAGATATCGCCGCCGACAAACGGCAACGCGTCCGCATGCAGTCCAAGAGGATCGCGGTTCAGGCTGCGCGGCACGCCCTGCAGCAGGCTGGCATCGTAGGTATCGCGGTAATCGGTCGATTTACCCAGCGTTAGGCCGGTTAACGCCTGATGATTTTCGTAAGACATGTTTCATAGCCACTTTACAGGTACACTTATGGGCAGAGTTTATCCTGTCTTACAAGAAGAGAGAAATCGGTGGACATCGAAACTGCAAATGCCCTTACTACCTTCACAACCCGCTATTGCGACGCGTGGCATGAAAAGCACGGAACATGGCCGCAAAGCGCTGATTTATATGGCGTGCCGTCGCCGTGCATTATCTCTTCGCAGGATGACTATGTTATCTGGCAGCCGAAGCCCAATACCGCTGAGCAAAATGTAAATGCGGTTGAACGGGCTATGGACCTTGTGGTACAACCAGCGGTTCACGCGTTTTATGCCACGCAGTTTGCAGGGGATATGCCCGCGCGCTTGGGTGATTTGACGCTGACGCTGTTGCAGACCTGGAGCGAAGACGATCTGCAGCGTGTTCAGGAAAACCTGATTGGTCATCTGGTCACGCAAAAACGCCTTAAGCTTTCTCCGACGCTCTTTATTGCCACGCTGGACAGCGAACTGGATGTGATATCCGTCTGCAACCTGTCCGGGGAAGTGATTAAAGAGACCATCGGTACCCGCAATCGCGAAACGCTCGCCCCCTCTCTTGCGGATTTCCTTACCCGGCTTGAGCCACTTCTGTAATCCATGATGCTACGACGCGTGTGAGAGATCTCTTACAAGGTTTGTGAGAGATCGCTGGATCATTCAGTATTGCCTTATTTAATTCAGATTAATATCACCCTGTTTTTCAAAGAATTAGTTGTTCATCTCATCTTTTTTAGGGATTTCTTACGGCTTACAGTGCTGCAAGGGTGGGTTGTAAGACGAAGCGGAATAGCGGATTCTATCTCCGTCGACAGGATGCCGACACGAGAAACGAACATCAGGATGATGGCGTTTCTTACTCAGGACACGTCAGGATGGCGCTGCAGGAAGGCTTCAGGATGAAGCAAAAGGATAACGCAGGACGCGTAAGGGACACCTCCAGGAAGGAGAACGAGAACCGAACAGGATGGTCGGTGGGTCAGGAAGGCCAGGACGTTTCAGGATGAAACAAACACGTCAGGAAGATGTGTGCAGGATGCAAAAGGTATAAGGATGACCAGGCCTTCGGGCATCAGGAAAAGTTGTCACGGAAGAGCAGGGAGCACGAATTGTAGCTGGAATGCTGCGAAACGAACCGGGAGCACTGTTTTTACAGTGCTCCCTTTTTTATTTCTGTCTTCCGCAATGCTATGCTGCGCGCCGTTCACTTTTTCAGTTGAGGTTACTATGACGCAACACGATAGCGTTCGTGCTCAGTTGCACGCCATCGAAGCCCTTTTGCGCCAGCATCAGCTGTGGCAGGAGACCGCGCCGAATCCGGAAGCGTTTGCCAGTACCCAGCCATTCTGCCTGGATACGCTGGCACCGTTCGAGTGGCTCCAGTGGGTATTAATCCCGCGCATGCACGCGCTGCTGGAAGGCGGCCACCCTTTGCCGCAGGCGTTCGCCGTTTCTCCCTACTATGAAATGGCGCTTGAGGCGACGCACCCTGCTCGCGATGTGATGCTGGTTGAGCTGGAAAAACTGGACGCCCTGTTTGCCGGTGAAGAGGCATGACGCTGGAAATCCTCTATCAGGACGAGTGGCTGGTGGCGGTGAATAAACCGTCTGGCTGGCTGGTGCACCGCAGCTGGCTGGATCGCGATGAGAAAGTGGTGGTGATGCAAACCGTGCGCGACCAGATTGGTCAGCATGTGTTTACCGCGCACCGCCTCGACAGACCGACTTCCGGCGTGCTGCTGATGGGGCTTTCCAGCGAGGCGGGCCGCCTGCTGGCGCAGCAGTTCGAACAGCACCAGATCCAGAAGCGCTACCACGCGATCGTTCGTGGCTGGCTGACCGAATCCGCCACGCTGGACTATCCGCTGGTGGAGGAGCTGGACAAAATCGCCGATAAATTTGCCCGCGATGACAAAGGCCCGCAGCCCGCGGTGACGGATTATCGCGGCATGGCGACAACGGAAATGCCGGTAGCAACCAGCAAATTCCCCACCACACGCTACAGCCTGGTTGAGCTTTTGCCCAAAACCGGACGCAAGCACCAGCTTCGCCGTCATCTTGCGCACCTGCGCCACCCGATTATTGGCGACAGCAAGCACGGCGATCTGCGCCAGAACCGCAGCGCGGCAGAGCATTTTGGCTGTAACAGACTGATGCTTCACGCCAGCGAGCTTAGCCTGACTCACCCGTTTACCGGTGAACCACTGATTATTCGTGCCGGGCTGGACGACGTCTGGATGCAGGCGTTGTCACAGTTTGGCTGGCGGGGACAACTCCCCGAAAATGAAAGGGTTGAGTTTGTATCAGGCAACGTTCAGGATGAACGGTAAGCGCAATAATTACGGGAGCAAAGCATGGCTGAAGTAGGCATTTTTGTCGGCACGATGTATGGCAACTCGCTGCTGGTAGCGGAAGAGGCTGTGGCGATTTTGACAAGCCAGGGCCATAAAGCCACGGTCTATGAAGACCCGGAACTGGCGGACTGGGAAAAGTATAAAGATAAATACATTCTGGTAGTGACCTCCACCACCGGTCAGGGCGATCTCCCGGACAGTATCGTGCCGCTTTTCCAGGGCATTAAAGATCGGCTTGGCTACCAGCCGGACGTCCACTACGGCATTATTGCCCTCGGCGATAGCTCTTACGCCAACTTCTGCGGCGGCGGCAAGCAGTTCGATGCGCTTCTTCAGGAACAGAGCGCCCAGCGCGTCGGCGAGATGCTGTTGATTGATGCCGGTGAGCATCCTGAACCCGAAAGCGAGTCGAACCCGTGGGTTGAACACTGGGCAACGCTACTTAAATAGTTTCGTAGGCCGGGTAAGGCGTAGCCGCCACCCGGCAACAAAGCCGCATCAAATCCTCAATTCCGTGAAGTATCTTCCACTGCTTTGGGCTTATGCCTCAAACCACGTTCCCCACACTCATCAATGTTGTGTTTCTGCACGGTGAGCGAACCTGTCACTCCTTCATATACTTTTCCGGTCACAATAAAACGGCTTCAGGCCGTACTAAAACGACAAAACTTATCTCATTCTGATTACCCTACCGGTGCTGTACAGAATGAACAGGCGAAAGCTATGTTTCAGGAGTGCAACAATGAGTACATTAAGCCACGCAGCGAGCAGCGCTGAAAAGCGCACTAACGCCCGCTACTGGATAGTGGTGATGCTGTTTATCGTCACGTCCTTTAACTATGGTGACCGCGCCACGCTGTCGATTGCCGGCTCGGAGATGGCAAAAGACATCGGCCTTGATCCGGTGGGCATGGGTTACGTTTTCTCTGCATTCTCGTGGGCCTATGTCATCGGCCAAATTCCTGGCGGCTGGCTGCTGGACCGTTTTGGCTCTAAACGCGTCTATTTCTGGTCCATCTTTATCTGGTCTGCTTTTACCCTTTTGCAGGGTTTCGTCGATATCTTCAGCGGCTTTGGCATTATCGTGGCGCTCTTTACGCTGCGCTTTCTGGTAGGCCTGGCGGAAGCCCCTTCCTTCCCGGGCAACAGCCGCATTGTCGCGGCCTGGTTTCCTGCGCAGGAGAGGGGAACAGCGGTGGCGATTTTTAACTCCGCCCAGTATTTCGCAACGGTGATCTTTGCGCCCATTATGGGCTGGCTGACGCATGAGGTGGGCTGGTCGCACGTCTTCTTCTTTATGGGCGGGCTTGGGATCGTCATCAGCTTTATCTGGCTGAAAGTGATCCACGAACCGAATCAGCACCCTGGCGTGAACAAGAAGGAGCTGGAATACATTGCTGAGGGCGGGGCGCTGATCAATATGGATCAGAAATCTGACAAAGCAAAAGTCCCCTTCAGCCAGAAATGGGCGCAGATCAAGCAGCTCGTCGGCTCGCGCATGATGATCGGTATCTATCTCGGCCAGTACTGTATCAACGCTTTAACTTACTTCTTTATCACCTGGTTCCCGGTTTATCTGGTGCAGGCGCGCGGCATGTCGATCCTCAAAGCGGGGTTTGTTGCCTCGGTCCCGGCAATCTGCGGCTTCATCGGCGGCGTGCTTGGCGGGGTCATTTCCGACTGGCTGATGCGCCGCACGGGTTCGCTGAACATCGCGCGTAAAACGCCGATTGTGCTCGGCATGCTGCTTTCCATGACCATGGTGTTCTGTAACTACGTCAGTGCCGAGTGGATGATTATCGGCTTTATGGCGATGGCCTTCTTCGGCAAAGGGATTGGCGCGCTGGGCTGGGCGGTGATGGCGGATACGGCACCGAAAGAGATCAGCGGCCTGAGCGGCGGTCTGTTCAATATGTTCGGCAACGTTTCCGGGATTGTCACGCCTATCGCTATCGGCTACATCGTCGGCACCACGGGGTCTTTCAACGGCGCGCTGATCTACGTTGGTGTGCATGCCCTGGTGGCGGTGCTGAGTTACCTGGTGCTGGTGGGCGATATTAAACGCGTCGAACTTAAACCTATCGTGGAGCGCGGATGATGACAACACAATCAAGCCCTATCGTCACGGAAATGAAAGTTATCCCGGTGGCCGGTCAGGACAGCATGCTGCTCAATATTGGCGGCGCGCATAACGCATGGTTTACCCGCAATATCGTGGTGCTGACCGATAGTGCAGGCAATACCGGGGTGGGTGAAGCCCCCGGCGGGGAAGTGATCTACCAGACCCTGGTAGAGGCTATTCCACAGGTCGTGGGTCAGGAAGTGGCTCGTCTGAACAAGGTGGTTCAGCGGGTGCATAAGGGCAATCAGTCGGCGGACTTTGATACCTTCGGCAAGGGCGCGTGGACGTTTGAACTGCGCGTCAATGCGGTCGCCGCCCTGGAAGCGGCGCTGCTGGATTTACTCGGTAAAGCCCTTAACGTTCCGGTCTGCGAACTGCTGGGGCCGGGCAAACAGCGCGATGCGGTCACCGTGCTGGGCTATCTGTTCTACGTTGGCGATCGCAATAAAACCGATCTCCCCTATCTGGCTCGTTCACCGGGTGACCACGACTGGTATCAGCTACGCCATCAGGAAGCGCTATCCAGCGAGACGGTTGTGCGCCTGGCTGAAGCTGCGCAGGATCGCTACGGCTTTAAGGATTTCAAGCTGAAAGGCGGCGTGCTGCCCGGCGAGCAGGAGATTGAAACGGCCCGGGCGCTGAAAAAACGCTTCCCGGAGGCGCGCATCACCGTTGACCCGAACGGCGCCTGGCTGCTGGATGAGGCGATTAGCTTGTGTAAAGGTCTCGGTGACGTGCTGACCTACGCGGAAGACCCGTGCGGCGCCGAGCAGGGCTTCTCAGGCCGCGAGGTGATGGCCGAATTCCGCCGCGCAACCGGGCTGCCGGTTGCGACCAATATGATCGCCACCAACTGGCGCGAAATGGGCCACGCGGTGATGCTGAACGCCGTCGACATTCCGCTGGCAGACCCGCACTTCTGGACGCTCTCCGGCGCGGTGCGCGTGGCGCAGCTATGCGATGACTGGGGCCTGACCTGGGGCTGCCACTCCAACAACCATTTCGATATCTCGCTGGCAATGTTTACCCACGTTGGCGCGGCGGCGCCGGGTAACCCGACCGCCATCGACACCCACTGGATTTGGCAGGAAGGCGAAGCTCGCCTGACGAAAAATCCGCTGGAGATCAAAAACGGTAAAATTGCCGTACCCGATGCGCCGGGGCTGGGCGTGGAGCTTGACTGGGATCAGGTTCATCAAGCCCATGAGGCGTATAAAAAGCTACCGGGCGGCGCGCGTAACGACGCGGGCCCGATGCAGTACCTTATCCCCGGCTGGACATTTGACCGTAAGCGCCCTGTTTTTGGACGTCACTGATAAAAGGATTACACGATGAGTACTTTTACGACCCCTGTCGTCACTTCCATGCAAATCATTCCGGTCGCAGGTCATGACAGCATGCTGATGAACCTGAGCGGGGCGCATGCGCCGTTCTTCACGCGCAATATTGTCATTATCAAAGACAATGCCGGCCATACCGGCGTGGGTGAAATTCCAGGCGGGGAGAAGATCCGCAAAACGCTGGAGGATGCCATTCCGCTGGTGGTGGGAAAAACGCTGGGTGAGTACAAAAATGTCCTCAACACCGTGCGCAACACCTTTGCCGATCGCGATGCCGGCGGCCGCGGCCTGCAAACCTTCGATTTGCGCACCACTATCCACGTGGTGACCGGCATTGAAGCCGCGATGCTGGATCTGCTGGGCCAGCACCTGGGCGTTAACGTCGCGTCGCTGCTGGGCGAGGGTCAGCAGCGCAGTGAAGTGGAGATGCTCGGCTATCTGTTCTTTGTCGGCGACCGCAAGCTGACGCCGCTGCCGTATCAGAGCCAGCCGGATGAGCAATGTGACTGGTACCGCGTACGTCACGAAGAAGCGATGACCCCGGATGCGGTGGTGCGGCTGGCAGAAGCCGCCTATGAAAAATATGGCTTCAATGATTTCAAACTGAAAGGCGGCGTGCTGGCGGGGGAAGAGGAGGCGGAAGCCATTACCGCGCTGGCAAAACGTTTCCCGCAGGCGCGCGTGACGCTGGATCCGAACGGCGCGTGGTCGCTTGATGAAGCGATCGATATTGGCAAGCAGCTGAAAGGCGTGCTGGCGTACGCGGAAGATCCGTGCGGGGCTGAGCAAGGCTTTTCGGGCCGCGAAGTCATGGCGGAATTCCGTCGCGCTACGGGGCTACCGACCGCGACCAATATGATCGCCACCGACTGGCGTCAGATGGGGCACACGCTCTCTCTGCAATCGGTGGATATCCCGCTGGCGGACCCGCACTTCTGGACAATGCAGGGCTCGGTGCGCGTGGCGCAGATGTGCCACGAGTTTGGCCTGACCTGGGGCTCGCACTCCAACAACCATTTTGACGTGTCGCTGGCGATGTTTACCCACGTTGCCGCCGCCGCGCCGGGCACCATTACCGCTATCGATACGCACTGGATCTGGCAGGAGGGTAACCAGCGCCTCACCAAAGAGCCGTTTGAGATCAAAGGTGGCATGGTGCAGGTGCCGTCCACGCCGGGGTTGGGCGTTGAGCTGGATATGGATCAGGTAATGAAAGCACACGAGCTGTATCAGAAACACGGTCTGGGCGCGCGCGACGACGCGATCGCGATGCAGTACCTGATCCCTGACTGGACATTCGACAATAAACGTCCGTGCATGGTACGATAAACGTATTGGGACCGCTCCCACAAGCGGTTTCCTACGTGGTGTATGCTTAACGTAACGACTATGCGTAAGGATGGCTTATGAAAATTGTTATCGCACCGGACTCGTATAAGGAAAGTTTGAGTGCGCTTGAGGTTGCGACAGCGATCGAGCGCGGTTTTCGCGAGATTTTCCCTGAGGCGGAGTACGTCAAACTGCCGGTCGCTGATGGCGGTGAAGGCACGGTTGAGGCGATGATCGCGGCAACCCGGGGACGCATTGTGCACGTTCCGGTGACCGGTCCGCTGGGCGAGCGCGTGGACGGGTTTTATGGGATATCCGGTGACGAGCAGAGCGCCTTTATTGAAATGGCGGCGGCAAGCGGTCTGGAACTGGTAGCCCCTTCACTGCGTGACCCTCTGAAAACGACCTCCTGGGGCACGGGGGAACTTATCCGCCACGCGCTGGATGCGGGCGTTAAGCATATCATCATCGGTATCGGCGGCAGCGCCACCAATGACGGCGGCGCCGGGATGGTGCAGGCGCTGGGGGCGAAGCTGCTGGACGACAATGAACAGCCGCTGGGGCAGGGCGGGGGCGAGCTGGATAAGCTTGCGCGGATCGACCTGAGCGGCCTCGACCAGCGTCTGGCGGAGTGCCGGATAGAAGTCGCCTGCGATGTGACGAATCCGCTCACCGGTAAGGATGGCGCGTCAGCGGTATTTGGCCCGCAAAAGGGCGCCACACCCGAGATGATCGTCACCCTGGACAACGCGCTTGCGCACTATGCGAGAGTCATTGCCCGGGATCTGGACATTGATGTGCTCAACCTTGCTGGCGGCGGTGCGGCGGGTGGCATGGGCGCAGCGCTGTACGCTTTTTGTGGCGCGCAGTTGCGTCAGGGCATTGAGATTGTGACCGATGCGCTACACCTGGCTGACCAGGTGGCCGATGCGGATCTGGTGATCACCGGGGAAGGCCGCATCGACAGCCAGACGATCCACGGCAAAGTGCCGGTAGGAGTGGCGAAAGTGGCGAAACGCTTTAATAAGCCCGTTATCGGCATTGCAGGCAGCCTGACGGCGGATGTTGGCGTGGTACACGATCACGGCTTAGACGCGGTGTTTAGCGTGATCTACACCATCTGCACGCTGGAGGACGCGCTGGAAAATGCCAGCGCGAATGTTCAGATGGCCGCAAGGAATATCGCGGCGGTGCTGAAAGTAGGGCAGGCATTTTAACTGTGATTGCCGGGTGGTGGCTTCGCCTTACCCGGCCTACGTTAGCGCACCTGTAGGCCCGGTAAGCGTAGCGCCACCGGGCTTTTACCTCAGCTACCCAACACCTTCATCGCTTCCCGCGTCACGTTATCCATCTCATCCAGCAGTTCCAGGAACTCCGGTTCAAGCTCCGATTCCGGCGTACCCGCGCGCAGCTGCTGCTCCAGCAGCTGGCAGAGGTTTTTCAGCCGCGGTACGCCGCTGTAGCCGCAGCTGCCGTGCAGCTTGTGGATCGCTTCCAGCAGCTCTTCCGGGTTCTCGCCCACCAGCTGTTCTTCAACCTTATTACGGATCTCCGGCAGAAACGCGACCAGCATTTGCAGCATCTCTCGCGCTAAATCGGGTTTCCCTGCCGCCTGGCGCAGCGCCAGCTGCCAGTCAAAGGTCGCATTTTGATTAACGCTTACCTCAACCGGCTCGCTGAAAACCGTATATGTTCCGCCAATGTGCCCCGGCTTATAGCGTAACAGCAGGTTATGAAGCTTCTCTTCGTCGATAGGTTTCGCCAGGTAATCATTCATCCCGGCGCTCAGCAGCTTCTCTTTCTGACCGGCCATCGCATGCGCGGTGACCGCAATCACCGGGGTTTGCTGCTGATGCGGGAGCTGGTGGATCAGCTCGCAGGCACGAATGCCATCCATGCCCGGCATCTGAATATCCATCAGAATTAAATCGAACTGCATCTGTTTAGCCAGTTCAACCGCCTGCGCGCCGCTGGTACACAGCTCAACATGCTGAACCTGGTCTTCCAGCAATACGCCGATTAGCTTCAGGTTTGCCGGATTATCATCCACCGCCATCACGCTCATGGGCAGTTTTTGCTCGTCGTTAATCAACGGCAGTGCGTGCTGGCTAAGACGGCAATACTCCGTAAGGGCGGGCAGCAGGCGGGTTGCGGTGAGTGGTTTAAGCAGGCACGCGGCCGCACCGTCGTTTTTCAACTCTTCCGCATTAAGCTGGGCGTGGCAGGGCAGCGCCAGCAGCAGATAGTCGGTCATCGACGCGGCTTTCGCCAGCCGCTCCTGCTGCATGGTCAGCTCGCCGGTGAAGGTCACCGGGATCCCCATCAGCAGAATGTCGTAATGATCAACGGCCAGGGCTGAGAAGGTTGGACTGTAAACCACCTCCAGCGGCGTGGTGCTTAAAATATCCAGCGCGCACTGCGCCGCTGCCGCGTTAGGCTCGACGTAGGCCAGGCGCTTACCTTTCAGACAGTCCGTCACCGGGCCGTCGGTCAGCACGTTCGGATTGAGGTCGAGGTTAATATGGAACCAGAAGGTTGAGCCGCGGTTTGGCTGGCTGTGGAAAGAGATATCGCCGCCCATCTCGTTTACCAGCCTCTGCGTGATCACCAGCCCCAATCCGGTACCGCCATGGCGGCGGGAGATGCTGGCGTCTGCCTGACGGAAGGCCTGGAACAGACGCGACTGATCCCGCTCCGGAATGCCGATACCGGTATCGCGGATTTGAACCTCAATCTGCACCTTGTTATTACTGATGGCACGTTTTTCTACCAGGATGTCGATGTTGCCGCTTTCGGTGAATTTAATGGCATTCCCGACAAGATTGGTAATGACCTGCTGCAGGCGCAGCGGATCGCCAATAACGTTGTCCGGCACGTCGTTTTTAATATTAAGCGTTAGCTCAAGGCCCTTGTCGTGCGACGAGTGCGCGAGTAGCGTCACCACTTCATCGAGCGTACTGCGCAGCGGGAACGGGATGCTCTCCAGAATCAGTTTACCCGCCTCCAGCTTGGAGAAGTCCAGCACGTCGTTAATGATCGCCAGCAGGTTGTTGGCCGAACGTTCAATGGTGTGCAGGTGATCCCGCTGAGTAGGATTCAGCTCGCTTTTCAGAGTCAGGCGGGTAAAGCCGATCACGCCATTGAGCGGCGTACGCAGCTCGTGCGACATATTGGCCAGAAACTCAGACTTAATACGCGCCGCTTCCTGAGCGCGCTTTTTCGCCAGATCCAGCTCAACGTTCTGGATCTCCATCTGCTCCAGCGTTTCGCGCAGATCAGAGGTGGCCTGGTCAACGTTATGCTGCATCTCTTCGTGATAGGCCGCCAGCGACATCGCCATCGAGTTAATGCCGTTTTTCAGCATATCCAGCTCGCCCAGCATAAAACCTTCCACGCGGCTGTCGAGCTGTCCCCGGCGGATGCGGTCAACGGTATTAACCATGTTGCGGATGGGGCCCGTGACGTCGCGCATCAGACGCCAGCCGAAGATCAGCGCGATACCAATGCAGAACAGCATCATCACGCCGGAGATAAAAATTTCTTTGTACTGCTGCAGCCGTACCGACTTGAGATCCAGTTCAAGCGCTACATATCCCAACATGTTATTGCTGGATTTAGCATCGGATTGCGCAGACTCATCGGGTGAATAGCTTTCCGACACGATCGGCGTGCGCAGGATCATGATATCGCCGCGCCGCAGTACGGTGAGGTGGCGCGGGAATGGCGTTCCGTCCGGGATTTTCAGGGCCGCCGGATCGAGATGAAAGTTTGAGGTGACAAACAGGCGGTTATGTTCGTCGTAGACGGAAATGGCACGGACGATATCCGAGTGGCGGCGGTGGAGCACGCTGATTAACTGCCCAATGGATTCGCGGTTTTGCAGGTTCATGCCGTACTCGCTGGAGACAGCAAGCGGTTCGATAATGCTGGCGCCCGCGTCCTCCAGCTGTCGCTGCAAATCGTTATAGCGGTGCACCACAAAGAAGATACTCAGCAGCAAACCGATGAGAACGGTGGGGGCGAGGATCAAAATCATCATGCGCGCGCGCAGGCTGTAGTTGGTCATGGCGTTCCGTTATGGGACAATTAAGATAATTATGTTTATGTGAGAAAAATCTCGGCGATGGCGCAATTCTACTCTGCAAAGCGACGCGTGACGACGCGTCAAATCATTACTGTTGAAGCCACGGACCTTGATCCGTTTGGTCAGGGAGTGGCTCGTCACAACGGTAAGACTCTGTTTATAACAGGTTTGCTGCCAGGAGAACGAGCAGAAATTACGCTGACGGAAGACAAGCGTCAGTACGCGCGCGGACAGGTGAAGCGTCGCCTCAACGCGAGCCCGGAGCGCGTGGAGCCCCGCTGTCCACATTTTGGCGTGTGCGGAGGCTGCCAGCAACAGCATGCGAGCACAGAATTACAGCAAAAAAGTAAAAGCCGCGCGCTGGCGCGCCTCCTTAAACACGAAGTTGACGAGATTATCGCCGATGAGCCCTGGGGCTATCGCCGCCGCGCGCGCCTGAGCCTGAGCTATCAGCCCAAAACGGAGCGGCTGGAGATGGGTTTTCGCAAAGCGGCCTCCAGCGATATTGTTGACGTGAAGCGGTGCCCCATTTTGGTGCCCCATCTTGAGGCGTTACTTCCGGACGTGCACCGCTGTCTTGCATCGCTCGACGGGGGGCGTTCATTGGGCCACGTTGAACTGGTGCTGGCGAACAACGGCCCGCTGATGGTGCTGCGCCACACTGCGCCGCTGTCGAAAAAAGATCGCGAAAAACTGGAACGCTTTTCGCATTCTCATGAGCTTGCGCTTTTCCTCGCGCCTCAAAGCGAGATACTTGAACAGGTATCGGGCGAAGCTCCCTGGTATGCGTCAGACGGGCTACGCTTAACGTTCAGTCCGCGTGATTTTATCCAGGTCAACGACGGCATAAACCAGCAAATGGTGGCGAAGGCCCTGGAATGGCTTGACGTACAGCCCACTGACCGTGTGCTCGATTTGTTCTGTGGCATGGGTAACTTTACCCTGCCGCTGGCGCGCAGAGCGGCAAGCGTGGTCGGGGTGGAAGGCGTTGAGGCGCTGGTGGTCAAAGGCCAGGAAAACGCAGAGCAGAACGGCTTGCAAAATGTGACATTCTTTCATCAAAATCTTGAGGAAGATGTCACTCAACAGCCGTGGGCAAAGCAGGGTTTCGACAAAATCCTGCTCGACCCGGCGCGTGCAGGTGCCCCAGGCGTCATGGCGCATATTATTAAACTCGCGCCCAGGCGTGTGGTCTATGTTTCCTGTAACCCGGCAACGCTTGCCCGTGACAGTGAGGCGTTAAACAGCGCGGGTTACCAGATTCGGCGTCTGGCAATGCTGGACATGTTCCCGCACACTGGACATCTGGAATCGATGGCGTTGTTCGAGCACATCTAATTTGTTTGGCTTGTCGACTTCGACAGGCCCTGGTCCCTAAAGGAGAGGACAATGGTTGCGGTAAGAAGTGCACATCTCAATAAAGCTGGGGAGTTTGACCCACAAAAATGGATCGCAAGTCTGGGAATTTCCAGCCAGCAGTCGTGTGAACGCTTAACCGAAACCTGGGCCTACTGTCTGCGCACCACGCAGGGACACCCGGATGCCGATCTGCTCTTATGGCGCGGCGTGGAGATGGTTGAAATCTTGTCCATGCTAAACATGGACATCGAAACGCTGCAGGCCGCGCTACTGTTCCCCCTCGCGGATGCGGATGTGGTCAGCGAGGATGTGCTGCGCGACAGCGTCGGCAAATCCGTCGTTGCGCTGATCCACGGCGTGCGCGATATGGCGGCCATTCGCCAGCTAAAAGCCGCGCATACCGATTCCGTCTCCTCTGAGCAGGTTGATAACGTCCGCCGGATGCTGCTGGCCATGGTGGATGATTTTCGCTGCGTGGTCATCAAGCTGGCCGAGCGTATTGCCCACCTGCGTGAAGTGAAAGATGCGCCGGAAGACGAGCGCGTGCTGGCCGCCAAAGAGTGTACGAACATCTATGCGCCGCTGGCGAACCGCTTAGGGATTGGTCAGCTGAAATGGGAGCTGGAAGATTACTGCTTCCGCTATCTGCATCCGGCAGAATACAAGCGCATTGCTAAACTCCTGCATGAGCGCCGTATCGATCGTGAGCACTACATCGACGAGTTTGTCAGCGGCCTGCGTCAGGCCATGAAAGAAGAGAACGTCCGTGCCGAAGTTTACGGTCGGCCCAAGCACATCTACAGCATCTGGCGCAAAATGCAGAAGAAACACCTCGCCTTTGACGAGCTGTTTGACGTGCGCGCCGTGCGTATCGTGGCGGAGCGTCTGCAGGACTGCTACGCCGCGCTGGGGATAGTACATACTCACTTCCGCCACCTGCCGGATGAATTTGACGACTATGTCGCGAACCCAAAACCGAACGGCTACCAGTCCATTCATACCGTGGTGCTTGGCCCCGGCGGCAAAACGGTCGAGATTCAAATCCGCACCAAACAGATGCACGAAGACGCCGAGCTGGGCGTAGCCGCGCACTGGAAGTACAAAGAGGGCACTTCTGGCGGGGCACGCTCCGGCCACGAAGACCGCATCGCCTGGCTGCGCAAGCTGATTGCGTGGCAGGAGGAGATGGCCGACTCCGGCGAAATGCTCGACGAGGTGCGCAGCCAGGTCTTTGATGACCGCGTCTACGTCTTTACCCCGAAAGGGGACGTTGTCGACCTGCCGGCTGGCTCCACGCCGCTCGATTTTGCCTACCACATCCACAGCGACGTGGGGCACCGCTGCATCGGGGCGAAGATCGGCGGACGTATCGTGCCGTTTACCTATCAGCTGCAGATGGGCGACCAGATTGAAATCATTACCCAGAAGCAGCCAAACCCGAGCCGCGACTGGCTTAACCCGAACCTCGGTTACGTCACCACCAGCCGCGGGCGCTCCAAAATTCACGCCTGGTTCCGCAAGCAGGATCGTGACAAAAACATTCTTGCCGGTCGCCAGATCCTTGACGACGAGCTGGAGCATATCGGGATCAGCCTGAAAGAAGCAGAGAAATTCCTGCTGCCGCGCTACAACTTCAACGAGCTGGACGAGCTGCTGGCGGCGATTGGCGGCGGTGATATCCGTCTGAATCAGATGGTCAACTTCCTGCAGGCCCAGTTCAACAAGCCTAGCGCGGAAGAGCAGGACGCGGCGGCGCTGAAGCAGCTGCAGCAGAAAACCTATGCCCCGCAGCAGCGCAGCAAAGACAACGGCCGCGTGGTGGTCGAGGGTGTGGGCAACCTGATGCACCACATTGCCCGCTGCTGCCAGCCGATTCCGGGGGACGATATCGTCGGCTTTATCACCCAGGGGCGCGGGATCTCGATCCACCGCTCCGACTGCGACCAGCTTGCCGAACTGCAGTCCCACGCGCCGGAGCGTATCGTGGAAGCGGTCTGGGGTGAGAGCTATTCCGCCGGTTACTCGCTGGTGGTGCGCGTCACCGCCAACGATCGCAGCGGGCTGCTGCGCGACATCACCACCATTCTCGCCAACGAGAAGGTCAACGTGCTGGGCGTTGCCAGCCGCAGCGATACCCGCGAGCAGCTTGCCACCATCGATATGACCATCGAAATCTACAACCTGCAGGTGCTCGGCCGCGTGCTGGGCAAACTGAACCAGGTGCCGGATGTGATTGACGCGCGTCGTCTGCACGGCGGCTAAACACACTCTTATGAAGGCCGGGTAAAGCTTCGCTGCCACCCGGCCCTTTTTTTAAATGGGAAAAACCATGACTCAAATCGACCGCCTGCTCGGCATCATGAAACGCCTGCGCGACCCGGAAAACGGCTGCCCGTGGGACAAGGAGCAGACTTTCGCGACCATCGCACCTTATACCCTCGAAGAGACCTATGAGGTGCTGGACGCCATTTCACGCGAGGATTTCGATGACCTGCGCGGTGAACTCGGCGACCTGCTGTTCCAGGTAGTGTTCTACGCCCAGATGGCGCAGGAGGAAGGGCGCTTTAACTTTGACGATATCTGTGCCGCTATCAGCGACAAGCTGGAGCGCCGCCATCCGCATATCTTTGGCGATGCCACCGCAGGAAACAGCGCAGAGGTGCTGGCCCGCTGGGAGCAGATTAAAAGCGCCGAGCGCGCTGAAAAGTCCCAACACTCTGCGCTGGACGACATCCCGCTGAGCCTGCCCGCGCTGATGCGCGCCCACAAAATTCAAAAGCGCTGCTCGGCGGTAGGATTTGACTGGGATTCCCTGGGACCCGTGCTGGATAAAGTGCATGAAGAGATCGACGAAGTGATGCACGAAGCGCAGCAGGCGGTGGTCGATGAAGCAAAGCTGGAGGAAGAGATGGGCGACCTGCTGTTCGCCACCGTTAATCTTTCTCGCCATCTAGGGGTAAAAGCGGAAACCGCGCTGCAAAAAGCCAACCTGAAATTCGAACGACGCTTTCGTGAAGTCGAGCGGATTGTGGCCTCGCGCGGCCTGGAAATGACCGGAATTGACCTCGACGCGATGGAAGAAGTCTGGCAGGAAGTAAAACGCCAGGAATCTGATCTCTAACGGAATTTTGCGATCAAGCGCAATTTGTGTGATTTTTTAAATGACAAGCGCTTGATTTGCGTCAAAAACATTTACCCAAAAGGGGCTATTTTCTCACTCCTTATGTTTGTCATGGCCTGGAATGGAGACGGAGAATGAAAGTTTGTGGCGCTCGCCGTGTTCGGGTATACTACTTTCCCGTCCTGGTTATTCCATCGTTTCACCCTAACTTCTCAGGTTCAGCATGACAACGAACTATATTTTTGTGACCGGCGGGGTCGTATCCTCTCTGGGTAAAGGCATTGCCGCAGCCTCCCTCGCAGCCATTCTTGAAGCCCGTGGCCTCAATGTGACCATGATGAAACTGGATCCGTACATCAACGTCGATCCTGGCACCATGAGCCCAACCCAACACGGGGAAGTGTTCGTTACTGAAGACGGCGCTGAAACCGATCTGGATCTTGGCCACTACGAGCGTTTCATTCGTACCAAAATGACCCGTCGTAACAACTTTACGACTGGCCGCATCTACTCTGATGTTCTGCGTAAAGAGCGCCGCGGTGACTACCTGGGCGCGACCGTGCAGGTTATCCCACACATCACTAACGCCATCAAAGAGCGTGTCCTTGCCGGTGGCGAAGGGCATGACGTTGTGCTGGTTGAAATCGGTGGTACCGTGGGTGATATCGAATCCCTGCCGTTCCTCGAAGCGATTCGTCAGCTGGCGGTAGACATTGGTCGTGAACACGCGCTGTTCATGCACCTGACGCTGGTGCCTTACATGGCGGCGGCAGGTGAAGTGAAAACCAAACCGACTCAGCACTCCGTTAAAGAACTGCTCTCCATCGGTATTCAGCCTGACATCCTGGTTTGCCGTTCCGATCGTGCCATTCCGGCGAACGAACGTGCGAAAATTGCATTGTTCTGTAACGTGCCTGAAAAAGCCGTTATTTCAATGAAAGATGTCGATTCCATTTATAAAATCCCGGGCCTGTTGAAATCACAGGGTCTGGACGATTATATTTGTAAACGATTCAGCTTGAACTGTCCGGAAGCTAACCTGTCTGAATGGGAACAGGTTATTTATGAAGAAGCGAACCCGGCAGGCGAAGTGACTATCGGTATGGTCGGCAAGTACATCGAACTGCCGGACGCCTATAAGTCCGTTATCGAAGCGCTGAAGCACGGTGGTCTGAAGAACCGCGTCTCCGTGAACATCAAGCTGATTGATTCGCAGGATGTTGAAACACGTGGCGTTGAAATTCTGAAAGATCTGGATGCTATCCTCATCCCTGGCGGCTTCGGCTACCGTGGTGTTGAAGGCAAGATCGCCACTGCACGCTATGCGCGTGAAAACAATATTCCATACCTCGGCATCTGCCTGGGTATGCAGGTTGCGCTGATCGAATTTGCGCGCAACGTAGCGGGAATGGAAAACGCGAACTCTACGGAATTTGTGCCAGACTGTAAGTACCCTGTCGTGGCGCTGATTACGGAATGGCGCGACGAAGACGGTAACGTCGAAGTCCGTACCGAGAAGAGCGATCTGGGTGGCACTATGCGTCTTGGCGCGCAGGCCTGCCAGCTGTCCGACGATAGCGTGGTTCGCAAGCTGTACGGCGAGCCGGTCATCACCGAGCGCCATCGTCACCGCTATGAAGTCAACAATATGTTGTTGAAACAAATTGAAGCCGCGGGCCTGCGTGTTGCGGGTCGCTCCGGGGACGATCAGTTAGTCGAGATCATCGAGGTGCCAAACCATCCGTGGTTTGTTGCCTGCCAGTTCCACCCGGAATTTACTTCAACGCCGCGTGATGGACATCCGCTGTTTGCAGGCTTCGTGAAAGCCGCCAGCGAGTACCAGAAGCGTCAGGCGAAGTAAAAAAGTTAGAACGGCAACGCGTACCAACGGTACGCGTTGTTTGTCTGGAGTTTTAGTTTAACTTGTACTGAGGAAAATCTAATGTCCAAAATCGTTAAAGTCATCGGTCGTGAAATCATCGACTCCCGTGGTAACCCGACCGTTGAAGCCGAAGTTCATCTGGAAGGTGGTTTCGTCGGTATGGCAGCTGCTCCATCAGGTGCTTCTACGGGTTCCCGTGAAGCGCTGGAACTGCGTGATGGCGACAAATCCCGTTTCATGGGCAAAGGCGTACTGAAAGCGGTTGGCGCTGTTAACGGTCCTATTGCTCAGGCTATCGTTGGCAAAGATGCCAAAGATCAGGCTGGCATCGACAAGATCATGATCGATCTGGACGGTACTGAAAACAAATCTAACTTCGGTGCGAACGCAATCCTGGCCGTTTCCCTGGCGAACGCCAAAGCAGCAGCCGCTGCTAAAGGTATGCCACTGTTCGAGCACATCGCTGAACTGAACGGCACCCCAGGCAAATACTCTATGCCTGTACCAATGATGAACATCATCAACGGTGGTGAGCACGCAGACAACAACGTTGATATTCAGGAATTCATGATTCAGCCAGTTGGCGCGAAAACCCTGAAAGAAGCGGTTCGTATGGGTTCTGAAGTGTTCCACAACCTGGCTAAAGTTCTGAAAGCTAAAGGTATGAACACTGCTGTTGGTGACGAAGGTGGCTACGCGCCAAACCTGGGTTCTAACGCAGAAGCACTGGCTGTTATTGCTGAAGCGGTTAAAGCAGCAGGCTACGAGCTGGGCAAAGACATCACCCTGGCGATGGACTGTGCAGCATCTGAATTCTACAAAGACGGTAAATACGTTCTGGCTGGCGAAGGCAACAAAGCGTTCACCTCCGAAGAGTTCACTCACTTCCTGGAAGACCTGACCAAACAGTACCCAATCGTTTCTATCGAAGACGGTCTGGACGAGTCTGACTGGGATGGTTTCGCATACCAGACCAAAGTACTGGGCGACAAAATCCAGCTGGTTGGTGACGATCTGTTCGTAACCAACACCAAGATCCTGAAAGAAGGCATCGAGAAAGGCATCGTTAACTCCATCCTGATCAAATTCAACCAGATCGGTTCTCTGACCGAAACGCTGGCTGCGATCAAAATGGCGAAAGACGCTGGCTACACCGCTGTTATCTCTCACCGTTCTGGCGAAACTGAAGACGCGACCATTGCCGACCTGGCTGTTGGTACCGCTGCTGGCCAGATCAAAACCGGTTCTATGAGCCGTTCTGACCGTGTTGCTAAATACAACCAGCTGATTCGTATCGAAGAAGCACTGGGTGAAAAAGCACCTTACAACGGTCGTAAAGAGATCAAAGGCCAGGCATAATTGCTTAAGCCTTAACATGAAAATGCCAGTCGAATGACTGGCATTTTTTTTGGTTATTTAAAATCGACCGCCATCTGCTCGGGAATGGTTAGTCCCCGGGTGGTTTGCACGCAGCGGGCGATATAATCCGTAAAACGAGGTGGCTTCGGCATCCCCATGCTGAGCAGCTTATCGTTGCTGAAGCGCACGTTCAGCGTGGCAAAGGCACCGTATAAGCGCATCGCTCTCAGCATCAGACGTTCGTTGCACGGACCAAAAATGGTTTTCAGTTCACGGCGCATTTTGACCAGCGTTTCGTAGCTGACCTGCGCGTACTTATCGCCAACGGGCGCTTTCTCCAGCGCCTGCGCCATTGCCCGATCGATATCCGCAAAGCGAACGCTGTTCTCTTCCCCGGCTGAAATGTGTACCACTTCCCCCGGACGCGCGTTGCTGCTCAGCAGCATTAACATTGCGTCGGCGCAATAATCTACCGGGACAACGTCGATCCGGTCTTCCATCGAGCACATAAACTTCTGCAGCATCAGGCCCATGCTGAAGACCCAAAAGATACTGCTCGACGGCGTGCAGCCGTGGCGGGTATGGCCGACGACGATGGACGGACGGGCGATGAGCAGCGGCAGGTTAGGACATTCCTGGCGCATCAGCTGTTCGATGGTTGACTTCGAATACGTATATTCCACCAGGTGCTCAGCGTTTTCTCTGAATTCCGCACTTTCGGCGACCAGCGAATCCTGCTCCGGCGTGCATGACATTGCGGTGCCTACATGCAGGAAACGCTGCAGCCCTGCGACCTGCTCCATGCGGCGCGCCAGCGCTAGCGTACCCTCTACGTTCACCTTCCAGATCAGCGGGTTATTGCCAAAAGACGCAACTGCCGCGCAGTTAACGACATGCGTAACCTGGTCCAGACGGGGATCGTTCAGAAAGGCTTCCGGCTGGCTGAGGTCGCCGATGAGGATATTATCCACGCTCAGGGAGGCCAGTTTCTCCTCAGAAATGTTGAACTTACGCATGTTCTCCTGCACGCGCGCCAGCCCGCTTTGCGGATCGCCGGCACGGGCAAGCAAAAGGAGTTTTACTGATTGATCGCTGGTCAGGATTTTTTCAAGTACTGCACCGCCCAGAAACCCGGTCACGCCTGTAATTAATAACATCTTCATTATTACCGTCTCATCATGATTGATGAGGCGGATTGTAGGCGCGCAAAAGTAAACGGCGTTTAAATAATAAAACGTCGGGACCGACAGCGTCTTAAGCTTATTTTAAGGAAAGGGAATCAGGTGAAAATATTGGACCTGTCTCTTATACACATCTGACGCTGCCGACGACGGA
>NZ_JAAQOK010000061.1:0-23195 GCF_011683705.1 Enterobacter sp. 725m/11
TGACATACGGATTAACAGTCCGCCGTTCTACCGACTGAACTACAGAGGAATCGTGTGAACGGGGCGCATATTATCGATGCTCCCCGATGATGTCAAAGGCAGAATGCATATTTCCGATCGTTTGCCGAATTATTCTCCATTTCGCGCAATTGTCAGGCATTTTGTCGCGGATATTTCCACAGCCAGCGCCCGCTGACCATGCGCCAGTAGAACAGCGCCCCGCGTACGGCCCAGTCAAGGAACATCCCCAGCCAGACGCCCACCACGCCCCAGCCCAGCACCACGCCCAGCGTATAGCCCGCCACAACGCGACACCCCCACATGCCAAGCATGGACACCCACATGGCAAAACGGGCATCGCGCGCTCCTTTCAGCCCGGCAGGCAACACCCAGGATGCCGCCCAGATGGGCATAAAGGCGGCGTTGAGCCAGATAAGGATCTTCACCACCTCTTTCACGTCATCTTCGTGGGTATAGAACGCGGCCATCAGCCCGGCAAACGGCGCGGTGCCCCAGGCGATCAGCGTCAGCCCAATCGTCGACAGCCAGAACACATGGCGCAGCTGCCGCTCCGCCTGGCCTATCTGCCCTTTCCCGAGCCGTTTACCCGTGATGATGGTTGATGCCGACCCAAGGGCGTTACCCGGCAGGTTAATCAGCGAGGCGATGGAGAAGGCGATAAAGTTACCGGCGATAACGTCGGTGCCCATTCCGGCGACAAACATCTGTGTGAGCAGCTTCCCGCCGTTGAACAACACGGATTCAATGCTCGCGGGAATACCAATCCCCATCACTTCCCAGATAATGGCGAAATTAAAGGGCCGGAAGTAGCTCTTAAGCGTAAGACGCAGCGAGGGGGTAATCCCCGTCATCAGCACCCCGATGATAGCCGCCGCACCGATATAGCGTGATATGGTTAATCCCAGCCCGGCCCCGACGAACCCCAGCCCATCCCACGAGAACGCGCCGTAGATCAGCACGCTGCTGATGATGATATTCAGGATATTCATCCCACCGTTGATCAGCAGCGGGATTTTGGTGTTACCTGCCCCGCGCAGCGCGCCGCTACCAATCAACGCGATGGCCGCCGCCGGATAGCTTAAGACGGTCATTTCGAGATAGGTCAGCGCCAGGTCCTTCACCTCGTTCGTGGCTTCCCCGGCGACAAAATCGATAATCTCTTTACCGAAATAGTGGATCACCGCCGCCAGAACAATCGAAAAGAGGGTCATGATCATCAGCGACTGACGTGCAGCCTCGCGCGCGCGTTTGGGATCCAGCTTGCCGAGACTAAAGGCCACCACAACCGTCGTCCCGAGATCGATGGCGGCAAAGAATGACATCACCACCATGTTAAAGCTGTCTGCCAGCCCGACCCCCGCCATCGCCTCTTTCCCCAGCCAGCTTACCAGGAAGGTGCTCAGCACTCCCATCAGCAGAACGCAGGTATTTTCCAGGAAAATAGGCACGGCAAGAGGGGTGATTTCACGCCAGAACAGAACACGATAGCTTTTACGTTTTGCGTACCATGGCGTGCGCACGATCGCCTGGCGCAGAGAGGCAGTGACGTTCAAAATGGACCTTAGCGAGAATAGTTGAAACTCCATTTCAAATGATGGGGGAGAAATGCTAATCCTGCAAAGTATTTTCCTGAAAAAGATGTGTGTATTTACAACAAACTGACGACAGAATCGGCAATCAGTCGATTTTCCCTAAGATCAGGTTTGACAAAAGTTTTTTCGCCGCTAAGATAAGCCTCCACAACGATTCCTCTGTAGTTCAGTCGGTAGAACGGCGGACTGTTAATCCGTATGTCACTGGTTCGAGTCCAGTCAGAGGAGCCAAATTTGAAAAGCCTGCTTTTGAAGCAGGCTTTTTGCTTTTCTGCGTCGGGTAGAATTGTCAGCTGGCGGCTGCGCCTGACCCGACCTACAAATCAGCGGACCGTTGATCGTCAAATAAAAAAGGCTCCCTGTCACCAGAGAGCCTTTTTCACAATTCGCTGCGATTATTCGCTTTTAGCTTCGGCGTTTTTGATTTCGCCCATCACTTTCAGCTTTTTGGAGATGTCGCGACGCTCTTTGGACAGCTCAGCATTTTTGATGATGTAATCATCAACGCGGTCTTCATAGTCGCTCTTCATGCTGGCGATGATGCCCTGAATAGCTTCAACGCTCATGCCCGGCTTGATGTAGTCGCTCAGGTTGTCGAGCAGCAGAACACGTTTCTGGTTGTCACGGATCTTCTTCTCAACGTCCTGGATTTCACGCTGCAGTTTGTTTTTGCGGCGGAACAGGCGGACGAATTCCAGAACATCCTGGAACGAAGGCTTGATAGTTTCCATTTTTTACACCCCTGATAATGTGAGATTCGGATTCGTTAAAGCAACCGCTGTAACAATAACCTTACTGACAGCAGCTGCGAATGACAATGGCTATATCGTTTAAAGCTATCATAACCCCAATTGCTGCTGAATCGAAGCAGCAGGCGTCACATCCGCGTTTTATTTGCGCAGCGCCCGACAAATCAGGTGCGATAGCAGCTCAAGCTGTCGCGCCAGCTCCAGGCTCAGCCAGACATAGCCGTGAATGGGCGTTTCCGCCACGTTATCGCCCTGCCGCTCGTTGATTAACTGCTTCAGTTCCGCCACGATTTCATTGAGACGCTCGCTGTTCGCCAGAACGGGCTGCGGGTTGCCTTCATAGAGCGCATGGGCGATGGTCAGCAGGGTCTGCTGCGTCATCATCTGCGTCTCTTTGAGGGTCTGGGCGTTAAGCATCAACAGATGGCTGGGACGCGTGGCCCAGTGCGCGTTGATTTGCAGTTCAAGCATACACACCAGATTGCGGCTGACCGTCTGGATAGCTTCGAAAATCGCTTTCTGAATATGGGTCTCTTTACTGGCTGGTACTATCAGGCCGCGCATTTTGACCACGTCGTTGAGGATGGTTTGCAGATGCTTTTCCAGCCGGGGACGCTCAACCAGATTCGGTGAAAACCCCGCCTGGTAAACGCGGTTAAACGCCGTGACGTAGTTAGCCATCTGGATACGCCAGTGCAGAAAAGCCCGCTGCGGCCAGATGCCGGTAAACAACATGGCGAGCAGCGAGCCCAGAATAACATCCCCGCTTCGCCACATTGCCGTGGTCATATCCCCTGCTGGCGCGCCGACCACGACCGCGAGAGTGATACCAATCAGCAGCGCCTGATAAGGACGTTTGCCCAGCGCCAGCCAGCCGCACAGGAACATGGCGGCACCGCACCATGCCAGCATCACTGGAAATGAGATGAGCTCAAGCTTCAGGGCAATCAGCCCCAGGGCAGAGCCAAGCACGGTACCACCTATTCGCTCGAAGGCGCGCGGGACAACGTTTCCCCAAAATGAGATTGGCCCCATCACCACCACCAGCGTGATCAGCGGCCACGTTCCTTCCGGTATATCCAGCAACCTGACCAGTACAAAGGTCAACACGAACGCCAGCGCGATGCGACACCCGTGCACCACGCGGTAATGTTTATATAAGCGAATTTCAAAAGGGGTTAATGATTTGTCGGGACGCACACCCGCTCTCCAGCAACACGGCAAATCACAATTGTACTGTGTTTTCAGCCGGGCGGATCGCTCCCGGCTGAAAAACCCTTCATTAAGCAGGCTTAAACCGTTTTGTGCTCTACCGCGATAAACATTTCAATATCCCAGTAGCCGTCCGCGTTGCCATCATTGAGATAGCGCTCAAAGCAGGGCTTAAGCGCCATCTGGTATTTATTATCCTGCAGCAGGGAATTAAAGAACTGATACCACGGGGTTGCAAAGTCGTAGTTTTCCACGCGCGCCGTCGCCACGGCATAATCACCGGCCGCGATTTCCGTCATCATCACCCCTTCGCTGTTTTCCGGGATGACGAAATCATCCGGTACGGTAACGGCCGTATCGCAGCGCAGTTTTTCTGCCGGAACCTCATCGGGGTTATCGTAATAGACCGCCACCCACTCCAGCGGCTCAATGTGACGCCCGTCTACCCACATGACCAGCTGTTCAAAGCCCTGCTTGACCGTTTTTTCCCACGGCCCAACAAGATGAAAACCCGCAATCTTACGTTTCTGTTGCTGTTTGATGCTGTAGTCCATGCTGCCTCCGATTAGCACTGTATATTTATACACTATAAAGCAGGGTTTCTATTATCGGCAAACGAGGAGTGTTTATTATGTGAGCAGACTCGCAACCCTGCCAGTCTGCCCATCAGCGGTTAAAGCGTGTGGTGAAGATAATCGCTCAAGCGTGAGAATACGCCTCCCTTATCAACGGCTTCCAGAGTGACCAGAGGCCAGTGCGCCACGACCTTGTCGCGGTCATAGAGCTGGATCTCCCCGACCCGCTGATGCGCGGCAATCGGTGCTTCCAGCTCTTTTTTATCCAGCACGTATTTGGCTTTGATGTTCGGTACTTCCGCTTTCGGCAGGGCCAGCCAGAAGTCCTGGTCGGTGCCCAGTTTCACCTGTTCTTTATCGCCGTACCAGATACGCTCTGTTCCGACTTTTTTACCGTTATGCAGGATCTGCACCGTATCGAAGTTCTGTTGTCCCCAGTGCAGTAGCTTACGCGCCTGGTCCTCGCGCCCTTTCGGGCTGTCCGCGCCCATCACCACCGCAATCAAACGACGCTGACCGTCCACCGCGGAGGCAATAAGGTTAAAGCCTGCTCCTGAGGTATGCCCCGTTTTCAGGCCGTCCACGTTCATGGTTTTATCCCACAGCAGGCCGTTACGGTTCTGCTGGGTGATGCCGTTCCAGGTAAGACTCTTTTCGCTGTACATATGATAAAACTCTGGCTCACCGTGAATGATGGCCCGGGAGAGCACGGCCAGGTCATAGGCCGAGCTGTGCTGGCCCGGCGCGTCCAGACCGTGGACGGTTTCAAAGTGCGTATCACGCAGGTTCAGCTTCTGCACGTAGTCGTTCATCATCTTCACGAACTGCGGCTGCCCGCCCGCCACGTGATCGGCCAGCGCCACGCAGGCATCGTTGCCGGAATCGACAATCAGACCGCGGCTTAAATCACGCACGGTGACGCGATCGCCCTCTTTCAGAAACATCAGCGACGAACCGTCAAACACCGGGTTCCCTTTCGCCCACGCGTCACGCCCTACGGTGACAATGTCATCCGGCGAAATGCGATGGCTGTCAATGGCCCGATCCACCACATAGCCCGTCATCAGCTTGGTGAGGCTCGCCGGGTTACGTTGCTGATGTTCGTTGCCCGCCGTTAAAATTTGACCAGTCGTGTAATCCATCAGCACCCAGGAGCCAGCCTGAATGGCCGGAGGCTGCGGCGAAAAATCCAGTGGTTCGGCCGCAAAAGCAGATGAGACACTCGAAGCGAGTAAAGAAACAGCAATAAACAGACGGCGTTTCAACGGTATATCCTCAGGTCATTAAAAATCGATGACCTTTTTACGGGACTTCTGATGTCGTTACCTGGCTTAATTGCAAAAAAATGTGACAGAACGCAGGTTTTACGCGGAAGCGGTCTCGCAAATTTGCGACGCGGCGGCGCTTTTTATTCGGTCTGACCCGCACGATCGTTTACCATAGTGACGTCATTTTTTAACAGGATGGTATTACTGGTGTCTGACTCTGCCGCACGCCCGACTTTTTTATTCCACGACTACGAAACCTTTGGCACGCATCCGGCGCTGGACCGACCGGCGCAGTTTGCCGCCATCCGCACCGATGACGAATTCAACATCATTGGCGAGCCTGAGGTCTTTTACTGTAAACCGGCTGATGACTACCTGCCGCAGCCCGGCGCGGTAATGGTCACCGGGATCACGCCGCAGGAAGCACGAGAAAAAGGCGTTAACGAAGCAGAGTTCGCCCGCCGTATCCACGATCTGTTTACCGTGCCTAATACCTGCGTGGTCGGTTACAACAACATCCGCTTCGATGATGAAGTGACGCGCAATATCTTCTATCGCAACTTCTACGATCCGTACGCCTGGAGCTGGCAGAACCGCAATTCACGCTGGGATCTGCTCGACATCATGCGCGCCTGTTATGCCCTGCGCCCTGAAGGCATTAACTGGCCGGAAAATGAGGAAGGGCTAACCAGCTTCCGGCTGGAACACCTGACGCGCGCCAACGGCATCGAGCACAGCAATGCCCACGATGCGATGGCAGACGTTTATGCCACCATTGCCATGGCGAAGCTGGTGAAAACCGCACAGCCCCGGCTGTTTGAATATCTGCTGAGCCACCGAAGCAAGCAGAAGCTCATGACCCTTATCGACGTACCGCAGATGAAGCCCCTGGTGCATATCTCCGGCATGTTTGGCGCCTGGCGCGGCAATACCAGCTGGGTTGCGCCGCTGGCGTGGCACCCGGATAACCGTAATGCGGTTATCATGGTGGACCTGGCGGGCGATATTTCGCCGCTGCTGGAGCTTGACAGCGATACCCTGCGCGAACGGCTTTACACCCCGAAAAATGAACTCGGGGATCTGCCTGCGGTGCCGGTTAAGCTGGTGCACATCAATAAATGTCCGGTGCTGGCGCAGGCGAACACGCTGCGTCCGGAAGATGCCGACAGGCTGGGCATTAACCGTCAGCACTGCCTGGATAACCTGAAAGTGCTTCGCGATAACCCGCAGGTGCGCGAGAAAGTGGTCGCCATCTTCGCCGAGGCGGAGCCGTTCGTGCCGTCCGAAAACGTGGATGCCCAGCTCTACAACGGCTTCTTCAGTGATGCTGACCGCGCAGCCATGAATATTGTTCTGCAAACCGAGCCGCGTAACTTACCTGCGCTGGACATCACCTTCGCAGATAAGCGCATCGAAAAGCTGATGTTTAACTACCGGGCGCGCAATTATCCCGGCACGCTGGATGAAGCAGAACAGGCGCGCTGGCTGCAGCACCGTCGAAACGTGTTTACGCCAGAGTATCTGCAACATTACGCGCAGGAGCTTGAGTCGTTATACAACCAGTATGAAGGCAACGCAGAAAAACAGATCCTGTTAAAAGCCCTGTTCCAGTACGCGCAAGAGATAGTCTGAAGTGAGATATAAAAAAACCGGAGACAAGGTCTCCGGTTTTTTTTGATACGTTAAGACTTAAGCAACGTCTTCGTACTGAGGAACCGGGTTACGGAAGCTCTTCGTAACGCAGGCCAGGTACACCAGACCGATACCTGCCCAAATCAGGCCAAGCACCATCGAGCTCTCTTCCAGGTTAACCCACAGCGCGCCCACGGTCAGGGCACCGCACATCGGCAGGAACAGATACTGGAAGTGATCTTTCAGCGTCTTGTTACGCTTTTCACGGATCCAGAACTGAGAGATAACCGACAGGTTAACAAAGGTGAACGCCACCAGCGCACCGAAGTTAATCAGCGCCGTTGCCATCACCAGGTCAAAGTTAATCGCCAGAAGCGCGATCGCACCGACCAGGATAATGTTCATCGCCGGGGTACGCCAGGTTGGATGCACGTAGCCGAAGAAGCTTTTCGGGAATACGCCATCACGACCCATTACGTACATCAGACGCGCAACGCCTGCATGCGCGGCCATACCGGACGCCAGTACGGTGATGGTGGAGAAGATCAGCGCGCCGACCTGGAACGCTTTACCCGCCACATAGAGCATGATTTCCGGCTGAGACGCATCCGGATCCTTGAAGCGCGAGATATCCGGGAAGTACAGTTGCAGGAAATAGGTCGAGAAAATAAAGATCAGACCGCCAATCAGCGCCGTCAGGAAGATGGCACGCGGGATCACGCGCTCTGCATCCTTCGTTTCCTCAGACAGGTTGCTAATCCCGTCGAAACCGGTAAAGGAGAAGCACAGAATCGTCGCCCCGGTAATCATCGGGATCACATGCGCATCACCAGACCAGAACGGTTTGCTGCTCGCCAGGGTGCCCGCGCCTTCGCCGTGGAATACGCCATAGATCACCATGCCAAGAATCACGGCAATAAGGACAACCTGAAGCACAACGATGACGGAGTTAAAGTTGGCAACGGATTTGATGCTGCGCAGGTTAAAGGCCGTCATAAAGGCTACCAGCACCACGACGAAGATCCACGAGGGAATCGATGGCACCAGTGCTTCAAAATAGATTTTTGCCAGCAGAATGTTGATCATCGGCGCGAACAGGTAGTCGAGCAGCGAAGACCAGCCCACCATAAAGCCAACCGTCGGGCTGATGGATTTCTGGGCATAGGTGTAGGCGGAACCTGCAGACGGATAGCGACGCACCAGTTTACCGTAGCTCAGCGCGGTAAAGAGGATCGCAATCAGCGCAAAGCCGTAAGCCGTCGGCACATGACCGTCAGTGAGGCCAGATACGATACCGAATGTATCGAACAGCGTCATCGGTTGCATATAGGCAAGGCCCATCATAACAACCGGAATCAACGTAAGCGTTTTACGTAATTCCACGCGAGAGGTGTTTGGAGTTGCGTTATGCGACATAGTTATTCTCCTTTACGGTGATAACCGCCACGTAAGCGAAAAATTGCCCCATTTCTTTCTTCCTCAGCGACAACAACTGTCGGATTTTAGTAAATATCTATCCGGTACGAAGCCCGGCCTCTTGGTTTTTAGTTTCGTTTCGTACATGCAAAAAAAAATAACCGACGCCTTTTATATCGTCGATTATTCATTTGGTTGCAGCGGCGGCATTTTGCCCCACATCGGATACAAAAGGCAATACTTTGCAACGCACCGGGTCATTTTCTTTTTTCTAACTGGCTGATTTCTCGGCGCTCCCCTGAGAGTAAACTGCAGCGATAGCACTATTTGCTAAAATTTCGTCCCGCCACCAGGCGCTGGCCAGCCCGGCGGTTTGTTCGTTCCAGCCCACCCACACCGATTCGTTACTGCTTTGCGCAAGCACCTGTTTTTCAACAAGCGCACCGCTATCAATAAAGCGCTGCGCCAGATAGCGCGGCAAATAGCCGCAGCCCAGACCGCTAATTTGCAGCTCCAGCTTGGTTTTAAAGTCAAAAACGGTAATGGCCTCCTGCTCATCCAGCAGCTGCGAGGAAACCGCACATTCGGGGCGTGAACTGTCCCCGACTACTATTGCGCGGTACCCCTTAATAACGCGGCGGTTAAGAGGATCAGGCTCCTGAGCCAGCGGATGATGGGGCGCTACGGCAAATACCTGCTCCAGCACGCCCAGGCGGGCAAAGCCAAAGTCACTCAACTGTGGAGGCTCGTGCAGGGCACCGACAAAGATGTCCGCCCTGCCCTGGGTTAAGGCCTCCCAGGAGCCGCCCAGCACCCCGTTGATGAAGATCAGCCGGGTGACGCTGTGATGCTGGTAAAACGCTTCAATGAGCGGCGTCAGTAGAGAAAACGGAAAGGTATCATCCACGCCGATCACCAGCTCATTCTCCCATCCTTGATGGAGCTTGACGGCCTGCTTTTCCAGCTCGCGAACGGTATGAAGAACGTCACGGCCTTTTTCCAGCAGCATCTGCCCGGTGCGGGTAAAGCGCGCGCGGTGCCCGGAGCGATCGAGGATCTGAATATTGAGGTCGCTTTCCAGTTTTTGAACGGTATAGCTCAGGGCCGAAGGGGTTTTGTAAAGCTTTGCCGAGGCAGCCGCAAAGCTCCCCTCTTTTTCCAGTGCATCCAGAATAATAAGAACATCCAGCAGCGGTTTCATGCTCGCCCCCTTCTGGTGTGCGATTGTCTCCGCTGCGGGGTTTATTCCATGGGCATCACCAGCGGATCGGGATACTGATACTCAAACCCCAGCTCATGGCAAATGCGATTGCCATCAACAATTTTGCCTTTACTTTCGTTCTTTGCCTCACCAAAAACCGGCGGAGCCAACCCAAGCTGGCGTGCCATGAGCGGGTAAAACGTGCTGCGCGCCGGATGAGACGGTGCACATATATTATAGATGTGTCCGCCTTTTGGAGCCTGTAAGAGTAGCTCAATCGCGCCAATAACATCTTCAAGATGCACAAGATTCACGCCATGTTGACCGTCTGGTGCCGTCTTACCAGCAAAGAAGCGCCCCGGATGACGCCCCGGGCCAACCAGCCCCGCCAGACGAACGATATCGACCTGCGTGCCGGGAAGGTTATGCAGCCAGTCTTCCAGCTCTTTCAGGACCTGACCGCTCGCGGTTACGGGACGGCGCTCGGAACTCTCTTTCACCACGCCCTCAGCATCGCCATAAACCGACGTCGAGCTGGTAAAAATTATGCGCGGGACGTGATGCGCCAGCGCGCTGTCGACAATCTCCTGCATCGCCTGCAGGTAGAATGATTCGCCCGGGCCACTGCGCCGTGCGGGTAGCGTAATCACCAGCGCATCTACGTTCATCAGCGTGTCCAGATCGTCCGCATCACACACCAGCTCAGGCTCCAGACGCAGTTCAACGCCATCAATACCGCACATTCGTGCCGCTTCGACCCCATCCCGGGTGGTCTTGCTCCCGGTCACCTGCCAGCCTTTCGCGGCTAATGACATCGCCAGCGGCATTCCCAGCCATCCTAAACCGACAATCGCGACCTTTTTCATGCGAATTCTCCTGACTCTCACTCGTCTTTCATAAGGCTACGCCAGCCCGGCAGAACACACAATTCATAGCATCAATATGAAATGAATTAATGATCAAAAAAAGCCCTTGCAATATGTCGTACAACTGGTTTAGGTTAAAAGACATCAAATGAATAAGCATTCATCGAGAATTATATGACACGCGTTCAATTTAAACACCACCATCATCACCATCATCCTGACTAGTCTTTCAGGCGATGTGTGCTGGAAGACGTTTGGATCTTCCAGTGGTGCATGAACGCATGAAAAAGCCCCCGGAAGATCTTCTTCCGGGGGCTTTTTTTTGGACCAAATTCAGACAGGTTAAAACAGGTTAACGAGGAATAAAGAATGTTAGATAACTCACGTTTACGCATAGCTATTCAAAAATCAGGCCGTTTGAGTGACGATTCACGCGAACTGTTGGCCCGCTGCGGGATCAAAATCAACCTGCACACCCAGCGCCTGATTGCTCTGGCTGAAAACATGCCCATCGACATTCTGCGCGTGCGTGATGACGATATTCCCGGCCTTGTGATGGACGGCGTCGTTGACCTCGGTATCATCGGTGAAAACGTGCTGGAAGAAGAGCTGCTGACCCGCCGCGCGCAGGGTGAAGACCCGCGTTACTTCACCCTGCGTCGTCTGGACTTCGGCGGCTGCCGCCTGTCGCTGGCAACGCCGGTTGATGAAGCGTGGGACGGCCCGGCCGCGCTGAACGGCAAACGTATCGCCACCTCTTACCCTCACCTGTTGAAGCGTTATCTCGACCAGAAAGGCGTGCAGTTTAAATCATGCCTGCTGAACGGCTCTGTTGAAGTGGCACCGCGTGCGGGTCTGGCGGACGCCATCTGTGACCTTGTCTCGACCGGAGCGACGCTGGAAGCGAACGGTCTGCGCGAAGTGGAAGTCATCTACCGCTCTAAAGCGTGCCTGATTCAGCGCGACGGCGAGATGGCCGACGCCAAGCAGCAGCTCATCGACAAGCTGCTGACCCGTATTCAGGGCGTGATTCAGGCGCGTGAGTCCAAATACATCATGATGCACGCCCCAACCGAGCGTCTGGATGAAGTGATTGCCCTGCTGCCGGGCGCTGAGCGCCCAACCATCCTGCCGCTGGCGGGCGATCAGCAGCGCGTGGCGATGCACATGGTGAGCAGCGAAACCCTGTTCTGGGAAACCATGGAAAAACTGAAGGCGCTGGGCGCAAGCTCCATCCTGGTGCTGCCAATTGAGAAGATGATGGAGTAATGGCTATGAGCTTTAACACAATCATCGACTGGAATACCTGTAGCGACGCACAGCAGCGTGAGCTGCTGATGCGCCCGGCGATTTCCGCTTCTGAAAGCATCTCCCGCACCGTGGCGGAGATCCTGGATAACGTCAAAGCCCGTGGCGATGACGCCCTGCGTGAATACAGCGTGAAGTTTGATAAGACGGAAGTCGGCGCATTGCAGGTTACGGAGCAGGAAATCATTGATGCCAGTAATCGTCTCGGTGACGATATCAAGCAGGCGATGGCCGTCGCGGTGAAAAATATTGATACCTTCCACACCGCGCAGAAGCTGCAGACCGTGGATGTCGAAACCCTGCCCGGCGTGCGCTGCCAGCAGGTGACGCGCCCGGTTGCGTCAGTGGGACTTTATATCCCTGGTGGTTCAGCGCCGCTGTTTTCGACCGTATTAATGCTCGCCACGCCGGCGCGTATCGCCGGATGCCAGAAAGTAGTGCTGTGCTCTCCGCCACCGATCGCCGATGAGATCCTCTACGCGGCAAAACTCTGCGGCGTGCAGGCGGTGTATAAAGTGGGCGGCGCGCAGGCGATTTCCGCCCTGGCGTTCGGGACAGAGTCCATTCCTAAAGTCGACAAAATCTTTGGCCCAGGCAATGCGTATGTGACCGAAGCCAAGCGCCAGGTCAGCCAGCGTCTCGACGGCGCGGCCATCGATATGCCTGCCGGTCCGTCTGAAGTGCTGGTCATTGCCGACAGCGGCGCAACGCCGGACTTCGTGGCCTCCGACCTGCTTTCACAGGCGGAACACGGCCCGGACTCGCAGGTCATCCTGCTGACGCCGGATGCCGATATGGCGAAACGCGTGGGCGAAGCCGTTGAACGCCAGCTTACCGACCTGCCCCGCGCCGACACGGCACGTCAGGCGTTAGCGGCCAGCCGCCTGATTGTGGCGCGCGATCTCGAGCAGTGCATCGCCATCTCCAACCAGTACGGCCCGGAGCACCTGATTATTCAGACCCGCAACGCGCGCGATCTGGTCGACAGCATCACCAGCGCGGGCTCGGTGTTCCTCGGCGACTGGTCACCGGAGTCCGCGGGGGATTACGCCTCCGGCACCAACCACGTGCTGCCAACGTATGGCTACACCTCTACCTGTTCCAGCCTCGGCCTGGCGGATTTCCAGAAACGCATGACCGTGCAGGAGCTGTCCCGCGAGGGGTTTGCTTCACTGGCTTCTACTATTGAAACCCTGGCCGCCGCCGAGCGTCTGACCGCCCACAAAAACGCCGTGACGCTGCGCGTTGCCGCCCTGAAGGAGCAAGCATGAACATTGAAGAATTAGCCCGCGAAAATGTCCGCCGCCTGACGCCTTACCAGTCTGCGCGTCGTCTGGGCGGAAACGGGGACGTCTGGCTGAACGCCAACGAATTCCCGACTGCGGTGCAGTTTGAGCTGTCGCAGCAAACGCTGAACCGCTATCCGGAGTGTCAGCCAAAAGCGGTGATTGAAAACTACGCCCAGTATGCGGGTGTGAAGCCGGAGCAGGTACTGGTAAGCCGCGGCGCGGATGAGGGCATTGAACTGCTGATCCGCGCGTTCTGCGAGCCGGGCAAAGACGCGGTGATGTACTGCCAGCCCACGTACGGCATGTACAGCGTCAGCGCCGAAACCTTCGGCGTGGCGTGCCGCAACGTCCAGGCGCTGGAGAACTGGCAGCTCGATTTACAGGGCATTGCCGACAATCTCGCCGGCGTGAAGGTTGTCTTCGTCTGCAGCCCAAATAACCCCACCGGGCAGATTATTAACCCGCAGGATATCCGCACCCTGCTGGAGATGACCCGTGGTAAAGCGCTGGTGGTGGCCGACGAAGCCTACATCGAGTTCTGCCCGCAGGCGACGCTGACGGGCTGGCTGGAAGAGTATCCGCATCTCGTTGTGCTGCGCACGTTGTCAAAAGCCTTCGCCCTCGCGGGCCTGCGCTGCGGGTTTACGCTGGCGAATAAAGAGGTCATCGACCTGCTGCTGAAAGTGATCGCCCCGTACCCCCTCTCAACGCCGGTTGCCGATATTGCGGCACAGGCGCTGACGCCTCAGGGTATCAACGCGATGCGCGAACGCGTGGCGCAGATCCTGGAGGAACGTCAGTACCTTGTCACCGCGCTGAAAGACATCCCTTGCGTCGAGCAGGTGTTCGACTCGGAAACCAACTACATCCTGGCGCGCTTCACCGCCTCCAGTGCCGTATTTAAATCTTTATGGGATCAGGGCATTATCTTACGAGACCAGAATAAACAACCTTCCCTGAGTGGCTGTTTACGTATCACCGTAGGCACCCGCGCAGAGAGCCAGCGCGTCATTGACGCCCTGAAAGCGGAGAAAGTATGACCCAGAAGATCCTTTTCATCGATCGTGACGGCACCCTTATTTCGGAGCCACCAGCCGATTTCCAGGTCGATCGTTTCGACAAGCTGGCTTTTGAACCGGACGTGATCCCGGTGCTGCTTAAGCTTCAGAAAGCGGGCTATAAGCTGGTAATGATTACCAACCAGGACGGTCTGGGTACGGACAGTTTCCCGCAGGCGGACTTTGACGGCCCGCATAACCTGATGATGCAGGTGCTGACCTCTCAGGGCGTGGTATTTGATGAAGTGCTGATTTGCCCGCATATGCCAGCCGACGAGTGCGACTGCCGTAAGCCTAAGGTGAAGCTGGTTGAGCGCTATCTGGCCGAAGAGATGCTGGATAAAACCAACAGCTACGTCATCGGCGATCGCATCACCGATATTACGCTGGCGGAAAACATGGGCATCGCGGGGCTGCGCTACGATCGTAACGACCTTAACTGGGCAAAGATTGGCGAGCAACTGACAAAACGCGACCGCTATTCCCACGTTGAGCGTAACACCAAAGAGACGCAGATTGATGTAAAAGTCTGGCTGGACCGTGAAGGCGGCAGCAAGATCCACACCGGCGTCGGTTTCTTTGACCACATGCTGGACCAGATTGCCACCCACGGCGGTTTCCGCATGGAGATCGCGGTAAAAGGCGACCTTTATATTGACGATCACCACACCGTGGAAGATACCGGCCTGGCGCTGGGTGAAGCCCTGAAGCTGGCGCTCGGCGACAAGCGCGGCATCAACCGTTTCGGCTTCGTCCTGCCGATGGACGAGTGCCTGGCGCGCTGCGCCATGGACATCTCGGGTCGTCCGCATCTGGAATACAAAGCTGATTTCACCTACCAGCGCGTCGGCGATCTCAGCACCGAAATGGTGGAGCACTTCTTCCGTTCCCTGTCCTACACCATGGGACTGACGCTGCACCTGAAAACCAAAGGCAAAAACGATCACCATCGCGTGGAGAGCCTGTTTAAAGCCTTTGGCCGTACGCTTCGCCAGGCGATCCGCGTGGAAGGCGATGCCCTGCCCTCGTCGAAAGGAGTGCTGTAATGAACGTGGTGATTCTGGATACCGGATGCGCCAACCTCAACTCCGTGAAATCGGCCATCGCGCGCCACGGCTATGAGCCGGTGGTGAGCCGCGATCCGGACATTGTATTGCGCGCTGACAAGCTTTTCCTGCCGGGCGTTGGCACCGCACAGGCGGCGATGGACCAGATTCGCGAACGCGATCTGGTCGATTTGATCAAAGCCTGTACCCAGCCGGTGCTGGGGATTTGCCTGGGCATGCAGCTTCTTGGCCGCCGCAGCGAAGAGAGTAACGGCGTTGACCTGCTGGGCATTATCGACGAAGACGTACCGAAAATGACCGACCACGGCCTGCCTCTTCCGCATATGGGCTGGAACCGCGTTTACGCCAAAGCGGGTGACCGGCTGTTTCGCGGCATCGAAGACGGCGCGTACTTTTACTTCGTGCACAGTTACGCCATGCCGGTGAACGTCAATACCATCGCCCAGTGCACTTACGGCGAGGCGTTTACCGCGGCGGTGCAGAAAGACAATTTCTTCGGCGTGCAGTTTCACCCGGAACGCTCTGGCGCCGCTGGCGCGCAGCTGCTGAAAAACTTCCTGGAGATGTGATGATTATTCCCGCTTTAGATTTAATCGACGGCACGGTTGTCCGTCTTCATCAGGGCGATTACGGTCAACAGCGCGACTACGGAAAGGACCCGCTGCCGCGCCTGCAGGATTATGCCGCCCAGGGTGCAAAGGTGCTGCATCTGGTGGATTTAACGGGCGCGAAAGATCCGGCGAAGCGCCAGATCCCGCTGCTGAAAAAACTGGTTGCTGGTGTTGACGTGCCCGTGCAGGTCGGCGGCGGCGTACGCACCGAAGATGACGTGGCGGCTCTTCTGGATGCGGGCGTGGCGCGCGTGGTGGTCGGTTCAACCGCCGTGAAAGAGCCTGATACGGTGAAGGGCTGGTTCCGCCGCTTTGGCGCCGACGCCCTGGTACTGGCGCTGGACGTGCGCATTGACGAACAGGGTAATAAACAGGTGGCGGTCAGCGGCTGGCAGGAAAACTCCGGCGTAACGCTGGAAGCGCTGGTCGAGACGTATCTCCCTGTGGGCCTGAAGCACGTGCTGTGCACGGACATCTCGCGCGACGGCACGCTGGCGGGTTCCAACGTCTCGCTGTATCAGGAGGTATGCGCGCGTTATCCGCAGGTTGCGTTTCAGTCTTCAGGCGGTATTGGTGACATAGACGACGTGGCCGCGCTGCGCGGTACCGGTGTGCAGGGCGTAATTGTGGGCCGGGCCCTGCTGGAAGGTAAATTTACGGTGACGGAGGCGATTCAATGCTGGCAAAACGGATAATTCCTTGTCTTGACGTGCGCGATGGTCAGGTTGTGAAAGGCGTGCAGTTCCGCAACCACGAGATCATTGGCGATATCGTCCCGCTGGCAAAACGCTATGCTGATGAAGGCGCTGACGAACTGGTCTTCTATGATATCACCGCCTCCAGCGATGGCCGCGTGGTCGATAAAAGCTGGGTCGCGCGCGTGGCGGAAGTGATTGATATTCCGTTCTGCGTGGCGGGCGGGATTAAGTCTGCTGATGACGCCGCCAAAATTCT
This sequence comes from Enterobacter sp. 725m/11, assembly GCF_011683705.1. Taxonomy (NCBI): domain Bacteria; kingdom Pseudomonadati; phylum Pseudomonadota; class Gammaproteobacteria; order Enterobacterales; family Enterobacteriaceae; genus Enterobacter; species Enterobacter sp. 725m/11. The sequence continues at coordinate 16,820 of NZ_JAAQOK010000061.1, forward strand.
CTCTTTTGGCGCCGATAAGATTTCCATCAACTCCCCTGCTCTGGCCGAGCCGGAACTGATTACCCGCCTGGCCGATCGCTTTGGCGTGCAGTGCATAGTGGTAGGGATTGATACCTGGTTCGACGCCGCGACCGGCAAATATCACGTTAACCAATATACCGGCGATGAAAACCGGACGCGCGTGACGCAGTGGGAAACGCTCGACTGGGTAGAGGAAGTGCAGAAGCGCGGCGCAGGTGAGATTGTGCTGAACATGATGAACCAGGACGGCGTGCGTAACGGTTACGATCTCGAGCAGCTAAAGAAAGTTCGCGCGGTGTGCCACGTTCCGCTGATTGCCTCCGGCGGCGCGGGCACCATGGAACACTTCCTGGAAGCCTTCCGCGATGCGAACGTGGACGGCGCGCTGGCCGCGTCCGTGTTCCATAAACAGATTATCAATATTGGCGAGTTAAAAACGTACCTGGCCGACCAGGGCGTGGAGATCAGGGTATGTTAACAGAGCAACAACAGGCGCAGCTGGACTGGGAAAAAACTGACGGATTACTGCCGGTGGTTGTACAGCATGCCGTCTCAGGCGAAGTGCTGATGCTGGGATACATGAACCAGGACGCGCTGGCAAAAACGATCGACAGCGGCAAAGTGACATTTTTCTCGCGCACGAAGCAGCGCCTGTGGACCAAAGGGGAAACCTCGGGGCACTTCCTGAACGTGGTCAGCATGACGCCAGACTGCGATAACGACACCCTGCTGGTGCTGGTGAACCCCATCGGACCAACCTGCCATAAGGGCACCAGCAGCTGCTTCGGCGAGGCGAGTCACCAGTGGCTGTTCCTGTATCAGCTTGAGCAACTCCTGGCGGAGCGTAAATCCGCGGATCCTGAGAGCTCCTATACCGCGAAGCTGTATGCCAGCGGGACTAAGCGTATTGCGCAGAAGGTGGGTGAAGAAGGCGTTGAGACGGCGCTGGCCGCGACCGTACACGACCGGGAAGAGTTGACGAATGAAGCGTCGGATTTGATGTATCACCTGCTGGTGCTGCTGCAGGATCAGGAACTGGATTTGACGGCGGTGATTGAGAATCTACGAAAGCGTCATAAATAAAAAAACCGGGGATTTTCCCCGGTTTTTTTTAATCTGCAAATCAGGCTTTTGGCTTATAGTTGCGTAATGCGTTACGCCCTAATACCACACCGGAACCAATCATTCCGCCCAGCAGCACGGCAAGAATCAGCACAATGGCTTTTTTCGGGCTATCGCGACGAACGGGCAGATCCGGCTTCATGACGTAACGGTAGACGTGTATTGTGTCCGGCTTAACGTTCAGGTTTTGGATGTCCAGCAGGTTTTGCCTGGTCTGATAGTATGCAGCAGAAAAGACCAGGGGACGAGAGGCTTCGTTTTCAATCATCGATTTCAGCCCTACGCTTCCCAGGAGGAACATTGTTTCCTGGGTCACATCCTGAGTTTGTTGAATCTGTGGCGAGGAGATTTTCGCCGCCTCAGCGTTTTTCAGCGCTTCGGTAATTTGTTTAATACGCAGGTCTTTCTGCTCCTGAGCGACCTTCTCCTGGTTTACCAGAGAATCGTTCAGGGTTTTAATCTGCTCTTTGATGCTGTTTTGCAGGTCAACCGTGAGCTCTTTGGAAGTTTGCTCATCAACCTGCTGGATATATTGCGCAAGCTGCTTCTGCGCCGCTTCTGCGGAAGTACTGGTATAGGAAACACTCAACGGGAGCGATTCCCCTTTAACAGCAGGCTCGATTGTCAGTTTTTCAGGTTCGTCCTGATTTTCCAGTGCCTGTGCCAATGCAGAGAAGGAAGAATTGAAACGACCAATAGCGCGTGTTTGAACATCAAGCATTGAGGGTGCAGCGCTACCGTAGAGGATATTCAACGCATTAGAATATGTTGCAATTTGAGCGACATCAGGTTGCGCAATAATTGCGCTTGAGGTCCACTTTTCTTTCGCGAAAGTAAGATAACCGACAGCAAGTGCAATAAAAACAACAACAAACGTTGCTATCATCCACTTCCCACGCCACAGCTGCAGCACTAAATCAAGTAAATCAATTTGCTCAGGGTCATTGCTTCGGATGACCTGGCTATTGTTGTTGTGCGTCATACATTCCCTAACAGATGAAAAAGGGCAAACATAATTGTGTTTTCATAGTTTATCTATTGCTGGGGATTTTTCTATAAGAATCCGATGAGTTATATCGGAAAGATGCGTTATGTAACTCGCCCCCTTCGCGCTATCATAGTCACCATGTGATGCGTTATCGCATCTGTAAGCGTTGGGTATTTGAGGAAAGATATGAAATTTCTGGTAACGGGTGCAGCGGGTTTTATCGGTTCGAATGTCAGCAAACGCCTCATTGAGGGCGGTCATGAGGTTGTCGGTATTGATAACCTGAACGACTATTACGATGTTAATTTAAAGCTGGCACGTCTGGAACGGCTACAATCTGAGCGATTCACCTTCCACAAGATGGAATTAGCTGACCGGGAAGGTATGGCTGCGCTTTTCGCTGACGAGAAGTTCGATCGCGTTATTCACCTGGCCGCACAGGCAGGCGTACGCTACTCCCTGGAAAACCCGCATGCGTACGCCGATGCCAACCTTATTGGCCACCTCAACGTGCTGGAAGGCTGCCGCCATAACCACGTTCAGCATTTGCTGTATGCCTCATCCAGCTCCGTATATGGCCTCAACCGTAAGATGCCCTTCTCCACTGACGATTCCGTAGATCACCCGGTTTCACTCTATGCCGCGACCAAAAAAGCCAATGAGCTGATGTCGCACACCTATTCGCATCTCTACAACCTGCCGACCACCGGACTGCGCTTCTTTACCGTATACGGTCCGTGGGGACGCCCGGACATGGCGCTGTTTAAGTTTACTAAGGCGATGATTGAAGGCAAAAGCATCGATGTCTATAACTACGGCAAGATGAAGCGCGATTTCACCTACATCGATGATATCGCTGAAGCAATTATCCGCCTGCAGGATGTTATTCCCCATCCTGACGCAAACTGGACCGTCGAGACCGGCTCACCGGCAACCAGTTCAGCACCTTACCGCGTTTACAACATCGGTAACAGTTCGCCAGTAGAACTGATGGACTATATCACCGCGCTGGAAGAGGCGCTGGGTAAGAAAGCCGAGAAAAATATGTTGCCACTGCAGCCGGGCGACGTCCTGGAAACCAGCGCCGACACGAAAGCGCTCTATGACGTGATCGATTTCAAACCGCAAACCTCGGTTAAAGACGGCGTGAAGAACTTCGTTGACTGGTACCGCGAGTTTTATAAGGTCTGAAAATAAAAAACCCGGCAAATCAGCCGGGTTTTTTATTTTAACGTAATAGAATTAGTCGCTACCGAACAGATCGCGGGTATAGACTTTGTCAGCGACGTCAGCCAGCTCTTCGGCCATGCGGTTCGAGATGATGACATCCGCTTCCTTCTTAAAAGCATCCAGATCGCGGATCACGCGGGAATTGAAGAACTGATCTTCCTGCATGGCCGGTTCATAAATAATAACCTCAACGCCTTTCGCCTTGATGCGCTTCATGATCCCCTGAATGGAAGAGGCGCGGAAGTTATCGGAACCGCTCTTCATGATCAGACGATACACGCCGACCACTTTCGGCTGGCGCGCAAGAATAGAATCGGAGATGAAATCTTTACGCGTCCGGTTAGCGTCAACAATCGCAGAAATGAGATTATTCGGCACAGCCTGGTAGTTTGCCAGCAGCTGCTTGGTATCTTTTGGCAGGCAATAGCCACCGTAGCCAAATGACGGGTTGTTATAGTGGTTGCCAATACGCGGGTCGAGGCAAACCCCTTCAATAATCTGGCGGGTATTCAGTCCAAGACTTTCCGCATAGCTGTCGAGCTCATTGAAGTAAGCGACTCGCATTGCCAGATAGGTATTTGCGAAAAGCTTAATTGCCTCCGCTTCGGTGGAGTCCGTAAACAGCACCGGAATATCTTTCTTCACTGCGCCTTCCTGCAGCAGTGCGGCAAAGCGTTCAGCGCGCTCAGAGCGTTCGCCAATAACGATACGGGAAGGATGCAGGTTATCGTAAAGCGCTCTCCCCTCACGCAGGAACTCTGGCGAGAAGAAGATATTATCAATACCAAACTTTTCTTTGATGGATTTGGTAAAGCCGACAGGAATGGTTGATTTAATAACCATCACCGCATCAGGATTGACCGCAATAACATCTTTGATAACCGCTTCTACGGTTGAGGTGTTGAAGTAATTGGTTTTTGGATCGTAGTCAGTAGGCGTCGCAATGATGACGTAATCCGCATCGCGGTATGCATCTTCTTTATCTGTCGTGGCGCGGAAATTCAGCGGTTTGTTGCTGAGATAGTCCTGGATTTCTTTGTCGACAATCGGCGATTTCTTCTGATTGAGCATATCCACTTTGGCCTGCACGATATCCAGCGCAACCACTTCATGGTTCTGAGCAATCAGAATGCCGTTAGAAAGACCGACATACCCTGTTCCGGAAATTGTTATTTTCATTCGCTAATGACTTCTTTTAGTTAACTGTATTGATGGCCGGCAGACCATCGCGATAAACATAACTGTTGGGCTTTGTACCTCCTGGCAAACAGCAGTGTCAAGGCAAACCAGGAGTAATCACAACCAGGGGGATAAGATTCAGACTACTTCGAATAATGCGCGGCATTTTTTGCATAAAAAAACCCGGAGACAGGCTCCGGGTTTGATGAAAGCGAGTAAGTTAACTTATTCCATCCATTCGGTGTGGAACACGCCTTCTTTATCCGTGCGCTTGTAAGTATGCGCGCCGAAATAGTCACGCTGTGCCTGAATCAGGTTGGCAGGCAGAACGGCAGCGCGGTAGCTATCGTAATACGCCACCGCAGCGGAGAAGGTTGGAACCGGGATACCGTTCTGTACAGCGTAGGCAACCACGTCACGCAGCGCCTGCTGGTACTCGTCAGCAATCTTCTTAAAGTACGGTGCCAGCAGAAGGTTAGCGATACCTGCGTTTTCAGCATAGGCATCGGTGATTTTTTGCAGGAACTGCGCACGAATGATGCAACCCGCGCGGAAGATCTTCGCGATCTCGCCGTAGTTCAGGTCCCAGTTGTTCTCGTCAGACGCCGCACGCAGCTGTGAGAAGCCCTGCGCGTAGGAGACGATTTTACCCAGGTACAGGGCGCGACGAACTTTCTCGACGAACTCCGCTTTGTCACCGGCTGGTTTAGCCTGTGGACCGGACAGCACTTTGGATGCCGCAACGCGCTGTTCTTTCAGAGAAGAGATATAACGCGCAAAGACGGATTCGGTGATCAGAGACAGCGGTTCGCCCAGATCCAGAGAGCTCTGGCTGGTCCATTTACCGGTACCTTTGTTCGCCGCTTCATCCAGAATCACATCAACCAGGTATTTACCCTCTTCATCTTTCTTCGTGAAGATATCTTTGGTGATGTCGATCAGGTAGCTGTTCAGCTCGCCTTTATTCCACTCGGTAAAGGTTTCAGCCAGCTCTTCGTTAGAGAGATTCAGGCCGCCTTTCAGCAGGGAGTATGCTTCTGCAATCAGCTGCATGTCGCCGTATTCGATGCCGTTGTGCACCATTTTGACATAGTGACCCGCACCGTCCGGACCGATATAGGTCACACAAGGCTCGCCATCTTCAGCAACGGCTGCAATTTTAGTCAGAATTGGCGCAACCAACTCATACGCTTCTTTCTGGCCGCCAGGCATGATGGATGGGCCTTTCAGCGCGCCCTCTTCACCACCGGAAACACCGGTACCGATGAAGTTGAAGCCTTCAGCGGACAATTCACGGTTACGACGAATGGTGTCCTGGAAGAAGGTGTTACCGCCATCAATGATGATGTCGCCTTTTTCGAGGTAAGGCTTCAGGGAGTCGATAGCTGCATCGGTACCTGCGCCTGCTTTCACCATTAACAGGATACGACGAGGCGTTTCCAGAGACTCAACGAACTCTTTCACCGTATAGAAAGGAACCAGTTTCTTGCCTGGGTTCTCGGCAATGACTTCTTCGGTCTTATCACGGGAGCGGTTGAAAACGGAGACGGTATAACCACGGCTTTCGATGTTGAGCGCCAGGTTGCGCCCCATCACTGCCATACCGACAACGCCGATCTGTTGCTTGGACATTACATACTCCTGTCAGGTGTGGTCACTGTCGGGTAACCCCGACAGATATAATTTGCAAGAATCTTAACTCATAAATCAGGGACAGAGGTAGGCATTTGTGGCCTTGATCACGCAAGACGACACAAAACGGGAGATATTAAATCCCTATAAAGCATGTAGGTATATTTTATTTATAAATGAACTAAGTCACAATATATAATAAAC